>JALWZJ010000081.1 GCA_027002625.1 Campylobacterales bacterium | reverse complement strand
GCGGTCAAAGGGGCTTCTATGGAGCAGTACGAGAAGGAGCAAAACCAGATCGAATCGACCAAAGCGAAGATCGCTTCTCTTCGATCTCGTCTCGCTGCTTTGAAAGCGCAAAAAAAAGAGCTGCAAAACGAGCTGAGCTATGCGCTTCTTCGATCCAATGTGGATGGAGTGGTCGCCAAGCGAATGCTAAGCGTTGGCGACTTGGCCATGCCGGGTCGAGCCATCCTTCGTATCAATACCCAAAAGGGCAACTATTTGCTGGTGCGGCTACCAAAAAATATGGATGGACATGCACTCATCTACAAAGGTCAGGAGTATCCTCTACGTCCACTGCGCTCTGCGCTCGACTCCCTCAAAGAGTATCGAGCCGATGTAAGCGATCCTGAGCTTGTGGAGGGAGAGCGGGTCAAAACTCGTGTGATCACCTTCGAAGGCCAAGGGATTTTATTGCCCCAAGAGGCTATCCTCGATCGAAATAGCCGCTCCTATGTGCTGATCGCTCAGGGTAGCTACGCCAAGGCGCTGCCGGTGCATATCCTGGCCAGCTCCGAAGAGGGAGTGGTAGTGGCAGAGGATCTTGGCGGCAAAAAGGTGGTGGTGGCCAAGCCCGATATCTTGCTCAAACTCCTTAGTGGTATCGAGCTGAAGGAGAAGTAGATGTTCGAGTTTTTCTACAAGCGACCCTATCTGCTCTTTGCGATCATCTTTGGCTTTTTCGTGATGGGTATCATCGGGCTCAAAGAGCTGCCCAAAAATCTCTTTCCAGACGCCAACCGCCCACAGGTGGTGGTGATCACCTCGATCCCCGGAGCTACGGCCGAGGTGGTGGCCAATACCGTAAGCAAACCCATCGAGGAGGAGATCAGCCGTATCAGCCTCGTGCGGGATGTCTCAAGCGTCAACGTGGCCAACTTCTCCATCGTCAAGGCGGAGTTTGAGTATGAAAAGGGGCTCGAAGCTGCCGCGGTGGATGTGGCCAACGCCCTCTCTATCGCCAAGGGCAAACTGCCCCGCACTGCCAACCCTTCTATCTACACCGTAGGTGACTTTACGCTGCCGGTGGAAGTGGTGGCGCTGCGTCCAAAAGATGGGAGCATCACCCTGCCTGAAATCAGAAAGATCGCCGATTCGCATATCAAGCCCTACCTCTTGGCCAACCCAAAAATCGGCAATGTGGAGGTCTTTGGCGGGTACGAGAGCGCTATCGATATCGAGGTAGACCCTTTCAAGGCCAAAAAGTATGGCGTCGATCTGGATGGTTTGGCCAAAGCCTTGTTCGCGCTGAATAAAGACATCCCCATCGGCTTTACCAAAAGCCAAAAGGACTTTTACACCATCACCTACTACGGTGAAAAGGACAATATCGAAAAACTCAAAAATCTCAACATATTACCCAATGTGAAACTGCGAGACATCGCGAAAGTGAGCTGGAGCTACAAGAAGCGAACCAGCGGATATCTGGGCAACGGGGATAGGGCTATCGCTCTATCGATCCAGCGAGCCCCAGGGGGCAGCGTGCTGGAGGTGAGCGATACGGCACGAGCCGAGATCAAAAAGCTGGCCAAACTCTATCCACACATCGATTTTCAGATCGCAGATACCCAAAGAGATCTGATCGAAACCGCCAACAAAAATATGCTCGAAGCCTTGCGTGACGCCATCGTCTATACGCTGCTGGTGCTGCTACTCTTTTTGGGCAATTTTCGAGCCATTATCGCCGCTGGTATCTCCATCCCCCTTGTCTTTTTCGGTACCATCGCCATCATTTGGCTTAGTGGTGGAGAGCTCAACATCGTCATCTACACAGCCATCATCCTGGCTCTTGGGATGCTCGTAGACGATGCGGTGGTGGTGCTCGAAAACATCGAGCGTCACTTAGAGGAGCATGAAAACATCCAAGAAGCGATTGTCAAAGGGACCAAAGAGGTCCTTGGACCGGTCTTTGCGGGAACGGCTGCGACCATCGCCATCATCTTTCCACTGATGTTCGTGGGCGACTACCCGCAGCATATCTTTCGCCCTCTCATCTCCACGCTCATTATCGCTTTGTTGGTGAGTTATTTTCTCTCCATCACCTTTATTCCCAGACTTTCGGTCTGGCTCTATAAAAACGGGGCCGGCAAGACCAAGATAGAGAGATGGTTCGAGCAGCTCTACCAAAAGACGATAGGCCGTCTCGTAGAGCCCTATGTGGCTGTACTCAAATTTTCCAACGGCAAGTGGTGGCCGCTTCGCAGGATGTTACTGACCATGGCGGTAGTGGCTACATTGGTGCTGAGTCTTAAAAACGTGATGCCCCTCATCGGTAAAGATGTGATGCCGCCCATGGATACGGGGATCATAAAAGCCCAAGTGGCTTTTAGCGCCAACGAGCCGGTGGAGAGTGCGCAGAAGAAACTCCACTCCTTTTTGGTCTGGCTCCACAAGCAGCCGTGGGTCAAAACAAGCTCCATTGCCTTTGGGAGTGAGGCTGGGGTGCTCAGTCTTGGCAGTGGCAATCTGCCCAGTGAAGCTACCATCACCATCAACGCCGTGGATCGTTTTCATCGTAAAAAGAGTATCTGGGAACTCGAAGACGAGATACGCGATCGCATAGCCCAACTACCTGGAGTCAAGAAGAACGATGTCTTCGATTTTGGAGCGACGGCGCTTTCGACCATCAAAGCGCCTTTGGATATTCGTATCAAAGCTGCCGACTATGAGCCGTTGCCTCCAAAAGCCCACGAGATCGCAGAAGCTATCAAAAATGTCAAAGGTCTTACTTCTATCAGTATCAGCTGGGACAAAGATTTTACAGAGGTTTTCGTCGACATCGACAAAAACAAGGCGCTCAGCTACGGCGTAACGCCCTTGCAAGTGGCCGCTCAGCTGCCCATCAAGGGCCAAGTGGTGGCGCTGGCCGCCAATTTGCCATCGATGGATACTCAGTTTGTGCGCCTCTATCTCAAAGGCAAATACAATGAAAATATCCAAGCTCTCAAGCTCTTGCCAATAGCGACGAAGTTTGGCCAAATCCCACTGAGTGAACTGGCCAAAATCAGCTATCAGCTCACCCCCGCCAAGATCGAGCGCGACAAGCTGCTCTATAGCATCGATGTGGGCGCCTACCGAGCCAAACGGCCCATCACCCACATCACAGAAGATGCCGAGCGAGCCATTCAAAAAGTGGATACGACAGGCTTCATCGTCACCCAAGAAGGGGATATCGCCCAGCTTCAAGATAGCTTCAAGCGTATGATCAAAGCGATCGCCATCGGCGTGGTGCTCTTGCTCATGACCCTTGTGGCCATCTACGAGTCGGTGAGGCTTGCGATCATTATGATTTTGGTGCTGCCGCTTTCGATGATAGGTGCGGCGTGGGGGATGATGATATTTGACAAACCCAGCTGTATGCCAAGTATGGTCGGGCTCTTGCTGCTTTTTGGTATCATCATCAAAAACGCCGTACTGCTCATAGACTTTTACAAAGAGTACAAAAAAGAGGGAAAAAGTCCATTCGAAGCGGCGATACAAAGTGTGCGGGTGCGTTTTCGCCCCGTTATGATGACGGCGTTTGGTACGATTGCGGGTATGATCCCGATAGCTTTGGAGCAAGCGGTTGGTTTGGAGCGCCTGAGCCCTCTTGCGGATGTGGCGATCGGAGGACTTTTGGTGGGGACCTTGCTCACACTCATCTATATACCGCTTTACGCATATGCCACCGATCCAGAGAATAAAAAGAGCAATCCCATAGAGAAGATAGAGGAGGCATTGGGGTGAGGGGGGAGTACTGCTATGCACTGCCTGAAGGGGAGATACTCCATAGCGAGCATCTCGAGTGGCCCCTTTTTCGTGTCACGATCCATGGAAGCGATACGGAGCGGGTGAAACTCTCCAAGCGCTTGGTGTGTGCCGTGAAGCATCTGCCGCTGCGTCTGCAGATCCATTACGAAAAGGATCCAATGAAATCGATCGAGGAGGGAGTGGCCAAGGATCCTACGCTTACATGGAATGGTAGGATCCTCCTCGAAGGCTTGGTAAGCGCCGAGGAGATCACGCAGAATTTCGAAAGACTCTTACAAAAGAGACAATCTACTGATCGTTAAGTTGTCTATGCTACAGCAGATCCAAACTCAAGGAAGAGCAATGAGCGATCACCACCACCATCACCACGTCAGCGGCAAAAATCTTTTTATCACCATCATCCTCAATATCATCATCACCCTCGCACAGATCGTAGGTGGGATACTCTCGGGCTCACTGGCGCTGCTAAGCGATGCGATGCACAACTTCAGCGACGTGCTGGCTCTGGTGATAGCCTACGTGGCCAATCGCTTGGCAGCCAAACCAAAGACCAAAGAGTTTACCTTTGGCCTCAAGCGAGCCGAAATCCTGGCGGCACTCTTTAACGCTTTGGTGCTCGTAGGGATCGGCATTTTCCTCATCGTCGAGGCTGTGGGCAAACTCATCCATCCAGAGCCTATCGACTCTACACTGGTGATCTGGCTGGGGATGCTCAGCATCGTGCTCAATAGCGCAAGTGTATTGCTCATCAAAGAGGATGCCCATGAAAATATGAACATCAAAGCCGCCTATTTGCATCTGCTCACCGATGTGATGACCTCCGTCGCCGTGGTGATCGGTGGTGTGGCCATGGCTTTGTGGCACATCTACTGGATCGATGCGGCCATCTCCATCCTCATAGCTCTCTACCTCATCAAGGAGGCTGCCGCTTTGGTCACGGAATCTACAGCTATCTTGATGCAATCGGCCCCAAAGGGATCGATATCGAAGAGGTGGCCAAAGTGATAGAGAGCGAACCTGCGATCGACAACGTACACCATATTCACCTATGGCAGCTGGACGACAAGCAGATCTTTCTCGAAGCCCATATCGATTTCAAAGAGGATCTGAAGCTCTCGGAATGTAACGAAATTTTGGGAAAAATTGAGGAAAAGCTCAAAGCACTCCATATCTGGCACACTACTTTTCAGTGCGAGTATGAGCGCCATGACGACAAAGAGAAAATTCCTCGATAAACTCTCATAGCAACGACCCAAACATCCGCTTGAGCCTTTAGTGATAAGAAGGAGTGGCCGAGCCAGAAAGAGAGAGGAGTTTGTGCTGGTGCAGCTCTCTTCGAGAGCCATCTTCGTCAATCTCTCCAAAAGTAAAAAAAATCATCAATTAGTGGTAGGTGTTCACATTGGGTTCATATAGCCAAGATATACTGCCAAAAATCGATCACTGGAGGTTGGAGATGAAAAAGTTTGGTGTAGTGTTGTCATTGGCGCTATCTTATGCTCTTGTAGCGGATACGCTGCAAGTGGAGAGTGGATGGAATCTGTTGTCGGTAAGCGTGCCTTCTACTACGGCGGATTGTCTGTTGGGGCAGTTGCCTACCGGAAGCAAAATGTACAAATATGACAATGTGGAGAAAAAATGGCTCGCAAAAGCCAATACACAAGAGCTCAATGATCTTTTTATGCAGCGAGACTGTTTCGCCGACTC
>JALWZJ010000080.1 GCA_027002625.1 Campylobacterales bacterium | reverse complement strand
GGAAGCTCGGCCTCGATAAATCGGTTCATATCCACGGGAGACTGGTTGGCCCCCAATGCACACATACGAAATTTTGGGTCGATCTCTCCCCAATGGACAGGTCCCTCTTTGCCCTTGTAGCTCCAGTGGGCGTGCTCGGCATGATGTCCTTCACCCGTCACTCCAGCCAAAGCGAAGGCTGCAGCCGCACATATCATCACCAGTTTTCTCATCGCTTATCCTTTTTTGATCTTATTATAAATCAAATAGAATTAATCCTCTTTTAAAGCTTCGGCGATCAGCTCCACAGGATTTTTGAAGACCGTATCCACGCCGTTTTGATACAAGGAGTTGCTGATCTGCACCCGACAGGCACTACACTCCGCACTCACCACATCCGCTCCGCTTTGGGCGATCATGGCCGCCTTTGGCTTACCGGCGGCCTGGGCGAGGTGAAACTTCTCCGTCTGGATCGTCACTCCCCCAAAGCCGCAGCAGCGGTTGGGATCTTCCATCTCTGTAAGCTCATAGTTTTTGGCCAAAAGGGCCCTGGGCTCTTGCCAGATCCCCTGGACCTTCCTGGCATGACAGGCGTCATGGTAGGTGACGCTTGGTAGCTGCTTGCCCTTTTTGGCCAAAATATCCGGTAATTTCGTATGATGGTAGAGCCACTCGGTGGCCATGTAGATCTTTTCGTTGAGCTTTCTTGCCCTCTGGGCCCACTCATCCATCCCACGATTTTTAAAAAATACTTCCCAGTCGTGGCGGATCATGGCGCTGCAGGTGGCTTCTGGGACGATGATCGCCTCCACCTCGTCGATGAAGCTTTCGAAATATTCGATATTTTTCTTGGTCAGATACTCCACCGTATCGAAGTCTCCCGTAAAATAGGCGGGAGCCCCACAGCACAGCTGCTTTTTTGGGATGAAGATCTCGTAGCCCAGAGTCTTTAGGATATCTACCAAACTATCACCGATCTCGGTGTAGTTGTAGTTGGCCAGACATCCGATGAAGATGGCCACTTTGGGGCCTTTGTCTTTGTTGAGGCGGCTTGGGTATCTATTTAAAAAGCTTTTGCTTTTGAGCGAAGGGAGCAAGCGATCTTTTTTGATCATAGGTAGATCGAAGCGAGGCAGGAGTCCTCTACCCTTTGGCTCTTTTTTGAGCGCGCAGCTATGAAAGACATATCCCAGCTTGTTGGCCAGATCCATCACAAAGCGGTGGCGAAGCAGCCAGAAAAAGGCCCTTTTGTACCAGGCGATGCCATACTTTTTGGCAATATCGGCTCGCACCTCCTCGATGATCATATCAGTAGGTAGGTCGTTTGGGCAGACATCGACACAGTTGGTACACAAAAAACAGCTCTCAAAAATTTCCTTGGCCTGGCGGTCCAGCTCCAGCTCCCCTTTTTGGTAGTCGCCCAAAAGCTCGATAAAGCCTCTGGGACTCGTCACCTCGTCGGGATTCACCTGATGGATGGTACAAGTAGGGATACACTTTCCACATTTGATACATGCGTCACTTATTTTGCTATACTCAAACACCGTTACACCTTTTGTAGCTTCATACTATCCAAATAGAGCAGATACCCTTGACACTCTTTGCCCAGCAGCCGCTCGATGGCCGATTTGTAAAAGCCCACCTGCTTGAAGTAGGGGCGCTGGTCCTGGGGCGTAGCACTCTTGTAGTCCACCACCACCGCCTCTTCACCCAAAAAAAGATGGTCGATTATACCCAGCTGTCCATCAAGAATGAAAGGGATCTCACGAAAAGAGTCGCCATCAAAGCTTTCTTCAAGCTTTTTGGCCTCCTCCACTCTCTTTTCGATCTCATCGAAATCGAGATCGAAAAGCGAAAACCTGCTCCTCACATACTCCACTCCTACCTCGAAAGCCTGATGGTAGGCATTGCCCAGAGTGATCGCCTCATAATCGTTTGGTTCGTACTCCTCCTCAACTTCTACGAACTCCTGGAATCCATAGGAGCGAAGAGGAAGGCCAAAGTGACCCTCGATTTCGCCTCCACTCTCGCTTGATTCCACTCTTTCGAGTTCTCCTCGCACCTCCTCATCCAAAAAGCCAAAGCGTCTGCTCTTTGGATTTTTTATGACAAAAAGTCCCTCCTGGGCTCTTGTAAGTGCTACGTAGGCTACGTTTTTGAGCTCCTGGGCTTTTTGTTTTTGCTCCTCTTCCAACGCCTGGGCATACTCCTCGTCCACCGCCTCTTTGTCCTTTTGACGCAGCCAGAAGCGATCAGGCGTGATGCCACGCTGCTCGATGAGCAGCTTGGAGCTTTTGTCCCTCTCTTGTCCCAAAGTATCGAGTACGATCACATACTCGAAGGCGAGCCCTTTTGATTTGTGGATAGTAAGTACCTCTATCCCCTCTTTGGCGCTTGGCATCTGTAGCTGGCACTCCCCGATATGCTGGATAAACTCTTCGATATCTTTGTACGCGATCGATTCTTGGAGCAGCAGCTGCACGCTCTCGTCCCAAAAATCGAAAGTTTTGGCCAACTTCTTGATAGCAGCCACCGGTTTGAGATTTTCGATAGATGGAAACTCCTCCACCTGCCGTCCCAGGAAGCTTTCGAAATGGAAGCGATACAAGGAGGGACTTTGGCCCTGGTACAAATAGGTGATCAAATCGATCAGCGCCTTGGCTCTGGGCTGATGGATCACAAGCTTCGAGCTGCTGGTGACGGCTCTAAGACCCAGGCTGTCAAGATGGTCGGCCACCTTTTGTACATCTTGGTTGGTAGGCACGAGTATGGCTATCCGCTCAGGCTTCACGCCGACCGTGCGAAGTTTGGCCAAAACCTCCTCCAAGCTCTTAAGTGGCTCCTCGCTTTGGCTCACCTCCACATAGCCTCCCTCTTTGGCGCTTTTTTGGGCCAGTCCGAACTGATCGTTGACATACTCGACGATATGGGATCTGGAGCGGTAGTTGAGACCAAGCTCCTCTTTGGCCATTCCGTAGCGCTCTTTGACGTAGTCAAAGAGCTTGGCGTTGCCCCCTCGAAAGCCATAGATCGCCTGCTTTTTGTCCCCTACGTAAAAGAAGCTGCGCCACTCGTTGGTAGAGGCGATCTCGTCGATGATAGGCTCGAAGATCTTCCAATCTTCGGTGGAGGTGTCTTGAAACTCATCGATGAGGATATGCTGGAGTCTGCTATCGAGACGAAAATAAAGAAAGTGGCTGTCGACTCCTTCTTGCAAGATATCGTAGGTCAGATGCTTGATATCGGTAAAATCGAGCCGTCCAAGCTTTAAAGCTCTGCCAAGTCTCGCTTTTTTGTAAAGCTCGTAAAAATCGAAGAGTTTGTGCAAAAAGTAGGACTCTTTAAAGCGAAAGTAGGCTTTTAGCTCTCTTTTAAAATCCAAAAAGAGCCCATCGCCCTCCCCGCACTCCTTAATCCCTTTGGTCTCGCACAGACTCTCTTTTTTTATCCAGGCTCTGAGGTCCCCCGATTTGGTAAAGAGCACCTCCTCCAATGGACGCTCGGGATCGAACTCCCTTTGCTTGGCTTTGGTGCCGTGGGCTTGGATAAACTGGGCCAAACGGCGGTAGGCGGCAAGGAGCTGCTGGGTATTGTCGGACAAAGGAGCCGGAGGTGGCGGGAGTTCTTTGTCCTTTTCATACAAAAGCCCAAAAAAATCTTCCAGCCCCTTTTGATCGAACCATCTGGCAAACCGGACAAAATCGAAAAAATTCTTTTCATCCAAACTTTGCAAAAAGAGCTCGAACCCTTCGTGGCTTCCTATCTCAAAATCGCTGGCTACCCCTGCATAGTAGGCGAATTTACGCAAAATCCGCTGCACAAAAGAGTCGATGGTCATGATAAAGATATTGGCATCCAAAAAGCGCTTTTGAAGTGAAAAGAGCCGCTTTTGCACCTCTTTTTCCTCTATCCCCAGCCACTTTGCCCACGTGGCGATCCTGCCCGCATCCTTTTGCGACAAAAAGAGCCCCACACGCTCTTTCATCTCATTGGCCGCTTTGTTGGTGAAGGTGATGGCCAGCACCTCTTGCGGATCGGCTCCAGCCAAAAGCAGTCCCACATAGCGCATCGAAAGAGCATAGGTCTTGCCCGTCCCCGCACTGGCTTCAAGTGCCAACAGCCGCTTCATACCAATCCCCTACATCCAAATCGATATTCACAAAACCTACAATAGGCCATATCCTCACATCTGCTCACTTCTCTTGGTAGATTGGAGAGTGCTTTGGCCAACTTTTCCTTGGCCCCATCTACCGGCACCTTTTGAAGCAATGTATTGGACAGATCCCAAAAGTAAACCTCGTCGCTTTGCCACAGCAGTGCGTAAAACTCCGCTTGGAGCTTGGTCTCCTCCTTTTGATATGCTTTGAGATAGTCGGAGGTGTTGTTGGTCTTATAGTCGTAGATATAGGTTTTTCCATCTTTTTTGATCACCCGATCGGCTCTGGCCCACAGCACGATATCTCCAAAGGGTATACTCTTGGTCACCTCGTGCTCTATCTCTCCATCCAAAAGCTCGAAATCCTTTTGGCAAAAGCGGCGCAATCTCCCATCCCACTCCACCAATATGCGGTAACGCTCCTGCACAGTAGCTCCTTGAAGCAAATAATCCATCACCAGCCGATGATACTCTTTGGCATTTTTGGGCCCGGCTTTGATGGCATGGGTGATGGCCGAGTGGATCTTGGTGCCAAGAAAGCTTTGGGATGGAGCCTCTATTTTGGCGATAGAGCGCAGATAGTAGCGATAGGGGCATCTTAGCAGCGTCTCCAGTGAGGTGGGAGAGAGCTTCTGGGGTCTTGGTATAAAACCGCTGGGCGTGGCTGGGGTGGCTTCTTCTTTGAAGCGGTAGAGCACTTGGGTATAGTACTCACCACTTTTTGGAGTGACATTGGGATAGAGTTGCTGCAAAAAGCGGCTGGGCTCCTTTTGCTCATCTTGGACATAGCTTATGGCCACCTCTTTGGCACCGCTGAGCAGCTGGTAGTAGTAGTGCTTTTGGAGCCCCTCTTTTTGCGTGGTTGTGGGAAGCGCGGCGAAGCGGCGAAGGCGGGTATCCAAAAAAAGATCCTCGCTTGTGAGTCTTGGCACCACCCCTTCGTTGCAATCGACCACGATCACGCCATCACTTTGGATGCCTCTGCTTTCCAGTACCTCCATCACCGTCACCTTGCCCCCTCTGATATCATCGAAGCTTCGCTCTTTCAAGCGATCGAGCAGCAGACGAGTGAGGGTGCGCATATCCATCGCCTCCACTTCACTCATACGCTCCAGTACGAAAAGATCCTCTTCGATGAGCATCTTTTCTTTGTCGCCAGCAAGCTGCAGTACAAGCTCCTTCAGTCCCAAAAAATCTTCGATCTTTTCAAAACGCTCCAAAAGCTCGCCGTCGATTTTGGCCAAAAATTGCTCTTCGCCCAAAAAGCGCAGATGGTACAAAGCTTCGAGCTTGCGATACAACGGGGAATAGACAAAACTCTCTCCCATGGCGAAGTTGAGGTTGTTAAACTCATCAAAAACTTCCAAATACTCCTTGAAATCGGCTTG
>JALWZJ010000079.1 GCA_027002625.1 Campylobacterales bacterium | reverse complement strand
AGTGCAGGGTAAATTCAACGAAGCCCTCAAAACCAACAAAGACGCCAAGATCTTTTTGACTCCAGGCGGTGCCGTACCCAACATCTGGATCGACACCAAAAGCAAAGAGCGCACAAGCTCGATCGCCGAGTAGGAGAGAAGATGGCTTTCGCTATCGATTGGCAAAAAACGCCTCTACTGCCAGTCATCGTCCAGGACGAAAAGAGCAAAGAGGTGCTGATGCTGGCCTACATGAACGAGGAGGCTTTGCAAAAGAGCCTCCAAACAGGCTACGCCCACTACTACTCCAGGAGCCGCGAGAGGTTTTGGAAAAAGGGTGAGAGTAGCGGGAATGTACAAAAGATCAAAAGTATCCGCCTCGACTGTGACAGTGACGCCTTGCTTTTGGAGGTGGAGCAGACAGGGCCTGCCTGCCATACAGGGCGCAAAAGCTGCTTTTACAAAGATCTCGCAAGCGGCCAGATCACCAGCGAGCCGCAAATAGACCCGGCCGATATGTACGATGATATCGTGGATCTTTTGTACCACACCATCCAAGAAAAAAAAGAGGCCGATCCAAAGACCTCTTGGACAGCCAAACTCTTTAGCAAAGGAGAAAACACAATCCTCAAAAAGGTAGCCGAGGAGGCGGCGGAGTTTTGTCTGGCCGTCAAGGACAAGGACAAAGAGCAGATCGTCTACGAATGTGCCGATCTGGTCTACCACTCCCTCGTGGCATTGGCACTGGAGGATATCTCGCCAGAGCTTATCAGACAAGAGCTAAGACGCCGCTTTGGCATCAGCGGTATAGAAGAAAAAAGGAGCCGTAAAGAGTGAAAAAGCTGCTTTTGCCACTACTATTCACCCTCTCGCTTTTGGCCAATCCAATAGATGGGACACTGGCTGTGATGTGGTATCCATCTGTATGCAAAGTACACCACTATCCCGCCTGCCGGCGACCGCTTCCATTTTGGATGCAAAACTTCACCCTCCACGGCCTTTGGCCAAAAAGGCAGTATTATTGTGGCATCCCGGCACGGTTGAAGATTTTGGACAAAAAAGGAGCTTGGCAAAAAATCCCTCTCAAACTCCCTCCCTCTTTGGAAGAGCTGCTGCTACGCTATATGCCAGGAACCATCAGTGGGCTGCACAAGCATGAATGGGTCAAGCATGGCAGCTGCTACAGCTCTTCACCCGAAGTCTATTTTCTCGACTCCATCGCTTTGGTGGACCAGCTCAACCAGACACCACTAAGAGATTTTTTCTTGGAGCATAGAGGCAAAAGGGTCCAAACCTACAAGATCCGCCGGCTCTTCGACAAGATATACTTCAAAGGAGCAGGCAGACGGGTGAAATTCGTATGCAAAAAGGGCTATCTAACCCAAATGTATCTACGGATCAGAGGAGATCTTTCGCCACAGACTCCCTTGGCTCAGCTTCTTCGGCACGCCCGCCCTACATCCCGAGGCTGCAGGAGTGGCAAAATAGCAAAATAGATTTTTTTATAGAGATTGACTCAAATATATTGACAAACACTAAAATATAGTGTATCATTTCGTAACAACAACAAAAAAAAAAGGAGTCAATCATGGCGAACGAACGAATGGAAGAGAAAAAAGAGGTCACCCAAAAGGTCCAAGAGGCAAAAGACAAGTATGTAGAGCAAAAGGATCAAAAGATCTCCCAAGAGGCGGTGGATGCGATCAATATGGTGATCGACGTGATCGAACATCTCAAAGAAAAAGATAAGCAAAAAGCCCTGGAGACTATCGAAAAGGTACTGGGCAAACTGGAAGTCCAAGTGACAAGAGAACCCGAACTTCAGCTGGTCCCAGTCAATGTGCAAGAGCAGATCATCGATTTTCCGGGTACAGTGGATGATGTGACAGTGGCCAAAAAGGTGGTCAAAGAGCTGATCGACGAGGGTGAGGTCCAAACTGCCCGCGATATCATGCTCAATCTGGCCAGCGAACTGGATATCATCGTCACGGCACTACCGATAGGAAGCTACCCAGATGTGATCAAAGCGGTCATTCCTTTGATCGAAGCGGAGAAATTCGACGAAGCGATTGCTTTGTTGGTAGAGGCGCTGGAGACTTTGGTAATCGAAAAGATCGTTATTCCATTACCGATCCTAAGAGCCGAACAAGCGATCAACAGAGCCAGTGAACTGACCAAAGAGAAAGAGGCGACCAACAAAGAGGAGCTCAAAGAGCTGCTGGCCTACGCGAAAGAGCAGCTGCTGCTTGCACAGGCTTTGGGATATGGCAAAGTCAAAGAGGATTACAAACCGCTACTCGAAGAGATCGAAAAGATCGAGAAGATTTTGGGAAGCGAAGAGAGCACAAAAAACATCTTCGAAAATCTCAAAGCCAAACTGGCAGCATTCATGGGCGGCTTCAACAAAGCCAAAGCCCCCACACAGATGCCAAAAAGCGAATAATGCACCATTGGCTTCGCTCCATCGGGATAGAGACCCGACTGGAGGCGATAGAGCAAAAGCGTGGGGTCTGGACCCTGCGCCTTACCTCTACCAACACTCCCTTCGTCACCTTCGGTAAAGGTCTTAGCTTCGAGGAGGCTTGCAAAAGCGCCTACGGCGAGATGTGCGAGCGGTTGATGCTCGGTAATTTCTATGAAGAGTACTTTCTTGAAGATATCTATCCAGAAGCCCTTTTGCAAGACTCCATCGATCCCAAACTGCAGCAGTGGTATGCAATAGAGGAGCTGGAGCTCGAAGATCTGCTCGATTTCAACACCGATCATCCAAAGATTCTCTCTATCCCTTTACAAAGTGAAGCTGAAAAAATCCTTTTTCCCGTCAATCTTTTGCAAAATCTCTACGCCAGCAACGGGATGGCCTGCCACAGCGACAAGAAGAGGGCCTACGAGAATGCCCTCTCCGAGGTAATCGAACGGTATGTGAAATTTGAAGTGGTCAAAAACGCTCTGGCTCTGCCTCCAATCTCCCACCCTCTCAACGACGATCCTATCCAGATCTACGACGCTTCGCTGGGTGGCAGATATCCCGTGATGGCGGCGAGCTATATCGAAGGAGAGCGGATCTTGCTCGCCTTTGGCTGCCATATCGATCAAGAGCGCGCCATCCAAAAGGCCTATACAGAGCTGATCCAGGGATTGAACGGCCGTTTTGGAAGGATCTGCGACGATAGAGAGTGGATAAGAGATCCACAAAATCTGGAACGACACTTTATCGATCTTACAGGCGACGTGCATCGCGATTTTTTCAAAGAGGCCCACTACCGGGCCAAAAAGTGGTCTTTTGAGGGGTACGAGCTCTTCGACGAGCCCATCTTTTATCGATATGTACGCAAGTCGAACCTGCACGCTTTTTGGGTGATCGTCCCAACCATCAGCGAGATCTACCCTTTCGAGGATCTATTGTATAACAACAAAAATCTCGGCAGATTCTATCGCCCTCATATACTCGAGCCTAATGAGAAGAGCCAAGAAATTGTGAGCGAAGTGGCACACAAAGAGCTTGGATCGTTGATCGGCGTACCTTTCATCAAGCCTTTGTATCTGCCAGATCTATATAAACCCAAAAAGATCCATCCCCACTACTTCGCTATCAAAAAGAGCCTGAAACGACTCAACGCTCAGTAGCGAAGCCCCATCTTGGCCAAAGCGGTTCTGATAGCTCGCATCTGAGCGTTTTTGTCGGCGCACCAAGCAGGCGCCAGGAGAGTGCTATCGCCGATCCCTGCCGTCACCCGCTGTACGATCATATCCCGAGGTAGTATCTCGAAGGCCTTTTGCAAAGTCTCCACATACTCTTCGAGCGTGATGGGAGTGAAGCGCCCTTTGAGAAAATCCACGGCCAAAGCGGTGTTTTTGACTACATAAAGTGGATGGATCTTGATCGAGTCGATCCCCCACTCCACCGCCTTTTGGACGGTGGTGAGCATCATTTCCTGATTCTCTCCCGGTAGTCCAAAAATTACATGACCGCATACCTTGAGTCCTTTGTCCTTGCTGGTTTTGATCCAGCGTTCCACACTGGCGCTGTCATGTCCTCGATTGATACGCTCCAGCGTCTCGTCAAAAACACTTTGGATCCCATACTCGATCCAGATCTCGCGATCTTTGGAGAGCTGCACCAAGTAGTCCAGGATCTCTTCACTCACGCTGTCGCTTCTGGTCCCGATACTAAGACCCACACACTTTGGTTGAGCCAAGGCCTTTTCATACAGTTTTTGAAGCGTATCCAAAGGAGCGTAAGTATTGGTAAAGGCTTGGAAATAGGCCAAAAAGGCCTCATATCCCTTGGACTCGTAGTAGCCAGCAGTGGCTCGGTACTGCTGCTCTATCTCTTTGAGCTGACGCTGCAGTAGAGGATTCTCTTTGGAGTCGGGACTCAAAAAGAACTTTTTGGTTTTGGCCAAATTGGGGCTGAAAGACTCGTTTTCACAAAAGGTACACCCACCTATGGCCACCCGTCCGTCGATATTGGGGCAGGTAAATCCCGAAAGCCCCAAAGGGATCTTCTTGATGCGCTTTTTGAAGCGCCGCTTCAGATAGCGGCCGAAGGTGAGAACATCACGCACGCTCATTCATCCTTTGGAGGTACCGGATAGTTGCCGTCGAAGCAAGCCATACAGTAGCTCTGGTCATTGCCCACGCTGCGCAGCAGACCAGGGATCGAAAGGTAGGCCAAGGTATCGGCTCCGATATATTTTCTCGTCTCCTCCACGCTCATGCGTGAGCTGATCAGCTCCTCTTTTGTCGGCGTATCCACCCCATAATAGCAAGGCCCAGTAGTAGGAGGTGCGGATATTCGCATATGCACCTCCTTCGCACCGAACTCTTTGAGGATGGAGACTATTTTTTTGCTGGTAGTCCCTCGCACGATGCTGTCGTCTATGACGATGAGGCGTTTGCCTCTGATCACCTCTTTGATGGGATTGAGCTTCATCTTGACCTTGAGATCTCTGATCTCTTGTGTGGGCTCGATGAAGGTACGGCCTACATAGTGGTTTCGGATGATCCCAAGCTCAAAAGGAATGCCACTTTGCTCCGCATATCCTATGGCGGCGGCCACTCCGCTATCGGGTACCGGGATCACCATATCGGCATCTACTGGATACTCCTTGGCCAACTCTCTTCCCATCGCTTTACGAAGCTTGTAGACGTTCTTGCCGAAAATATCGCTATCGGGTCTGGCAAAGTAGATATATTCGAAGATGCACTTGGTAGGTGTAGGCTCGAAGACCTGGATGCTTCTGGGATCTTCTCCCTCTTCGAAAACCACCAACTCTCCCGGTCTGATATCTCGCACATATTCGGCACCTATGAGATCGAAAGCACAGGTCTCGCTGGCCACTACCCAGCCATCCCCAAGTCTTCCCATCACCAAAGGTCGAAAGCCGTGGGGATCTCGCATGGCGAACATCTTCTTGCGACTCAAAAGCACCATCGAATAGGCCCCCTCGATCTTGTGGAGCGCCTCGATGATACGGTCATACAGGTGTTCTTTTTGGCTACGGGCGATGAGATGGATGATATTTTCCGTATCCATGAAGGTCTGAAAGATCGCTCCTTCTTTGATGAGCTCTTTTCGCACCACTTTGGCGTTGGTGAGGTTGCCGTTGTGGACCAC
>JALWZJ010000078.1 GCA_027002625.1 Campylobacterales bacterium | reverse complement strand
AAAAAAGATATCCAAGCTTGGGAAAAAATGGTCGAAAGAGCCAAAAAACTGAGCGGTCAAAAAGAAACACAGACACAAGCGTAGTCATGTACAACAAAGTAATCATGGTGGGTAATCTCACCAGGGATATCGAACTCAAATACACAGGCTCTGGAATGGCGATAGGCAAGACCGCCATAGCCACCAACCGACGCTTCAAGACCGGGAGCGGCGAACAAAAAGAGGAGGTCTGCTTCATAGACATCACTCTCTTTGGACGAGCGGCGGAGGTAGCCAACCAATACCTCAAAAAGGGGAGCCGAGTCCTCATTGAGGGTCGGCTGGTCTTCGAGCAGTGGACGGACCAAAGCGGCAACAAACGCTCAAAACACTCCATCGCTGTGGACAATATGCAGATGCTGGGTGGTCGTGAAGAGACGCCAAGTGGTGGCTACTCCAGACCCACTCCACGACCAGAACCTACACCACAACAGACCACTCCGACCAGCAAGCCGGAGATTCCAGAAATAGATATCGACGAAGATGAAATACCGTTTTAGAAAGGACGACAATGGCTGAAAGAAGAAGATTCAAAAAAAGAACATGCAGATACTGCGAAAAGAAAGTGACCTTTATCGACTACAAAGATATCGAGCTGATCAAACATAGCCTCAGCGAACGATACAAAATCATGCCACGACGACTCACAGGCAACTGCAAAAAACATCAAGAGATGGTGGAAGAGGCGATCAAGCGAGCCAGACATGCAGCTTTGGTCCCATACATCGTAGACAGAAAACGAGTGATTCCAAATCCTTTCGAAGAGCTCAAGCCAATCTACAAATAATAAAAGGGCTTTCGCCCTTTTATATCTCCTTGATACACTCCCAATAGACGCTTTTTTGTGACACCAATCCCTCTTTGAACCGTGCCAGATCACATACCGGAGCTTGGAAGAAGTGGTCAATCTTTTGTTTGGTATAGCTGAGCATTTTTACATAGAGGGTGGCCGACTGATGATAACTGGGAAAATCCACCACAAAAGGATTGAGCAGCTGGTACAAAACCTCGTTGTCGAAATCTATTATCGAATAACTGCTATAAGTAGCGATACATTTGCCCTCGAAATCTTTCCATATCTTCTCAAAATCTTTAAAGAGCCTTTTAGGGAGTTTGTCTACATTTTTAAATATTACGATATCGAAGGATTTGAACTGATCGAGATAGAGATCTTCGTCCGCAAGCCGCTCACAAGGAACCACACAAAAAGGCTCTTTGCGAAATCCATATTCCGATAGATTCAAAATCTTCTCCAAAATATCGTGAGCGAAGAATTCATCTTCGTACCGCAGAGCCAATCTCGTGCCATTTTTATCGAAAAGCGAAAAGGATTTGGCCAAATACTCCACATAGATCCCACTACCAAGAATAGAAGAAAGAGTATACTGAGAAGAGGGGATATCCTTGTATCTCAACGCACTTTCTATGCCGATTTTCGAGAGCTGATCGTTGGTGGACTGGATCAGCTCATCGATGAAAGCTTTGCTTTGATCCACACTCATCCCCA
>JALWZJ010000077.1 GCA_027002625.1 Campylobacterales bacterium | reverse complement strand
TTGGAGCGGTGATGGAAAATCCAAAAGTATCGGTGGTGCGATCGGGCACCGCGTACTTGAATATCGCTGGAGAAATGTGCAAAACTCCCGGCTTTTGGGGCAGCAGCAAATAGCGCAGCCGCTTGATGAGATACAGACCGTGCTCTTCGAGATATTCGCTCTTGCCCTCTTTGATCTCCTTGACCCAAAAGCCCTCGAATTTCGGTGGCGTAAAGCTGTAATCCACTATCCCCAGGTTTCTTCTTAGTTTCAATACAAGCTCGGCTATCACCGGCTCACCTACATAAGCCTCTTTTTTGTTGAGCCGCAAAGTAAACTGCACGCTATTGTCTTTGCCTCCAGGAAGCACCACAAGCTCCAAAGGCTGGCTGCGTAGCCTGTTGCCATCCACCATCGCTTCAAAAGAGGGAATGGTGAGATTGCGATCGGAATAGAATGTCAAGATCTCACTCTTTTTGACGACCAACTGGCCATTTTCTTGCACCACCTGTTCGTTTTGCGTAATAGCGGCTACGGGATAGGGCCCGATGCGCTCTATTTTTGGCAGCTCGATATCGCTACCACTGGCTTCCAATACAAGCTTGGCCGGCTCGCCCTGGATGATAGGGTTTTGCTGCAGATAGACTCGAAAATCCGCCAATAAAAAGAGTACAAAAAAGATCAGACTACCAAGGATTCTCATCTGTATTCCTCTTTTTGACTTTTACAGGCGCTTTGTACAGTAGTGTCTGCCCCTCGTGTCGCTGAATCATTTTGAGCCACTTCTTCTCCTCTCTGTCGCTTATTGGTTGGGGTTTGATCTGAGCAGCCTCTTGTTTGGTGGGCTCTTTCTTACCATTCTTTTGCTTTTGTTGATTCTTTTTCCCTCCCTTTTGGCCACTTTTTTGCTCTTGTGGCTTTTTGGGCTCTTTTTTTGGACCCCGATTTTGTTGGTTCGATTTTTGTTTTTTTTGCAGCATCTTTTTGGCAAGCTCGAGATTGTACTTCGTATCGGGATCGTTTTTGATACTCAAGGCTTTTTCGTACATTTCGATAGCTTTTTTGTACTTTTGCAGCCTAAAATAGCTGTTGCCAAGATTATGGAGCTTGCGAAATTCCAGCTCTTTATCCCTCGTTTGGACCTTGTTGTAAGCCTCGATCGCCTTCTCGTAGAGTCCGGCTTTGTACAAGGCGTTGCCAAGATCGTAGTAGCTTTGAGCAGAGCCTTTGATTGTAGCGATCTTTTCGTACAGCTGAACCGCCTCTTTGTAGGCTCCCCGTTCATAAGCTTCTTTGGCCTCTTTGAGGAGCTTGAAGTCGGTCAGCCCCGCATGCGCCTGATAGCCGACAAACAGCGCCACTACTGCCACCCCAAAGCGTGATGGGATAGTAAAAAAGGCCAGAGCCAAAAAGAGCAGAGCAAAAGCCAAAAAGTATGGATAGAGCTCTATTTGATCCACGATCTTCTCTACCTTAAGATTCTTTGCAAGATCTCCAAAAGAGTGCAAAAGTTGATCGATATCCTTTTGATCCAAAGTGGCTTGGACGAAGATCCCTCCCGTCGCTTTGGCCAAATCGGCGATACGTTCGTTGAGGCGGGTGATGACGATATGTCCTTTTTTGTCTTTGATGAGCTGCCCATCCACCTCGATAGGCGCTCCCTTCTTGGTAGCTACACCCAGTACGCTGATACGAAAGCCCTCCTTTTTGGCGTAAGCGATCTCTTTGGAAAAATCCTTTTGATCTCCTCCATCGGTGACAAGCAGGAGATTTCTGGGAGTTTGTGGGCCAAAGAGAAGTTTCGCGCTCATCAAAGCGGCCAGTATATTGGTCCCTTTGAGGGAGAGGTATCTGGTATCGAGCTTATGAAGCAAAAACAAAAGTGCCTCTTTGTCGGCCGTGATGGGCGAGACGATAAAAGCGTCCTTGGCAAAGGCCAGTAGACCAATGCGTAGATGTTCGCTTCTATCGATGAGCTCCTCTATCTTTTTTTTGCCAAACTCCAACCGATTGGGATAGTAATCTTTGGCCAACATCGAACGAGAGATATCCAAAGCTACTACCAGATTGGCCTTGCGGCTTTGGACCTCCACCACCCCTTTTTGATAGACGGGTCTGGCCATCGCCACGATCATAGAAAAAAGAGCCAAAAAGAGCAGTGTGATGCGAAACTCTTTGGAAAGGCCCTGATCGATCTTTATTTTGGCCAAAACTTCGGAGTCAAAAAGACGCTCTACCATGCTTTTGTTCGTCAGCACCAGATACAGCAGGATCAATGCAGGCAACAGCATCAAAGGAATGAACTCGAAACTCACAAACTTCATCAAAATCCTCGCTTGGAGTAGATGTAGATAAACCCAAGAAGCGCCAAAATCGCGATAAAGAGCACATAGGGATAGAGCTGCTCCTTTTTGACGAACTCCCCCGCTTTTATCTCACTCTTTTCGAGCCTGTCGATAGTGGCGTACACCTTTTTCAAGCTATTCGCATCCTTGGCATAGAAGTAGTGCCCTTTGCTCTTTTGTGCCACATAACGCAAATAGGCCTCGTCTATTCCTCTGCGATCCCCGATCCCTATGGTATAGATGCGTACCCCATACTTTTGGGCCATCTTCAGCGCCACGTCCACCGGTGTTCGACTCGCCGTATCGATCCCGTCTGTGAGCAAGATCACGATTTTGGATTTGGCGTGGGAGTGCTTGAGCATATTGACACTCTCTATCAAAGCGTCCGATATGGCGGTCTTTTGGCCGGCGATGCCGATATCGAGATAATCGAGCAGCTTGGCGACCACCTCTTTGTTGAAGGTCAGAGGTGAAGCAATATAGGCAAATGAGCCAAAGATCACCACGCCGATATTGTCGTTTTTGCGCTTTTTGATAAAATCTTTGACCAGCTCTCGTACTACGTCAAATTTTCTTAGAGCCGGATTTTGTCGATCGAAGCCTTGTTCTCCCATAGAGCCGCTCGCATCGATAGCGAGCACTATATCGTAGCCTCTTTTTTTGACCTCCACACTTCTATCGATCGCCACAGGACCGGCAAGTGCTACTATCGTCCCGATCACAGCCACGGCTTTCAAAAACTCTGGCAAAAAGGCCTTTTTGCCCACACTTCGCTTGAGTATAGAAAGATGGGGAAAGAGCAAGGCACTCTCTTTTGCCCGACACCTTATCAAACAGACAATCGCTACGATCACCAGCACCAGTATCCATGGCCGCTCGAAAGCAAAACTACTCATCGTGCACCTGCAAAAAAAGTTTGATCTCTCTTTTTAGCTCCTCGCCAAGGGGTGGCACCTCTTTTTTATATTTGTAAGGGGTGAGTTTTTTGACCAGATCCTCATACAGCCTCGCCTTACTCTCGTCGCTTACCAGATAGCGTCCATATTTGGTGATCTCGTAGGCTACCCTTTTGGCATCTTTTAGATCCAAAGAGCGGAGCCGCTTTTTGACCTCCTCTTTTTTGCTGATCTTTTTTCGAGAGAGTGCTCGCAAAAGCAGATAGACCAGCACAGCCGCCAAAGTTGTGACCACGACTATGAACAGAAGATACAGATAGAAGCTGTAGTCGGGTATTTCCATCAATGGCTTGATATCTTTGAGCTTTTCCATCACCGCTGTCCAAAAAGTTTGAGAAGTTTGACAAAAGGTTCTTCGTGAGTATAGATCTTTGTAAAACGAATGGCACTTTTGCGAAATCTCTCGTACATCTGATGATCGAGGCGCTTGATCTCTTTTTTGTAGGCTTTGAGTGTGGAGCCCTCCAGATCCACCGTCAAGCTCTCCTTTGTTTCAGGATCGAGTAGATTGATAAAACCGATAGGCTCTGGTGATTCTTCGAAGCGATCACGCACCACGATCCCAACTACCTCATGTTTTTTGGCCAAAACACGAAAATCGAACTCCTCCAAAAAATCGCTCACTATAAACACGATCGACTTTCGTTTGATTTTAAAAAGCCGCTTGGCAAGTCCGGCGAAGTTCGCTTTTTTACCAAGAGGAGAAAAATAAAGAACGCTTCGGGCCAGACGGTGGATGGCTTGGAGATGCTTGGTGGGTCTGATCCACTCATACTCCCTATCGGCATACAATATAGCGCTGAAGTTGTCTTGATTTTTGATGGCCGCATATCCAAGTAGCGCTGCGATCTCGGCCATCACCTCATATTTGAAGCGCTTCGTACCAAAGTAGGTAGAACCACTGAGCATCAACGCCACCACCACATTGAGCTCCCGCTCTTCTCGGTAGAGCTTCACGTAGGGCTTTTGGAGCTTGGCGGTGACCAGCCAATCGATTTTTTTGACATCGTCTCCTGGCTGATATTCGCGCAACTCCACAAAATCGAAACCCTCCCCCTTGAAGAGACTCGGGTTGTTGCCTGGAATTTCGCTAAAGACCTGCTTTCTGGCTTTAATGAGGAGTTTTTTTAATTTTTTTTCCATCAAGGTATCGGCACACTCTCCAAAACTTTATCGATGATCGTATCGCTGGATATCCCTTCCGCTTCCGCTTCGTAGCTCAAAATAATACGGTGACGCAATATCTCTTTGGCTATAGAGGCCACCTCCAAAGGAGTTACATAATCTTTGCCTTTCATGTATGCTATCGCTTTGGTGGCTTTGAACATATCGATACTGGCTCTTGGGCTGGCTCCAAAGGAGATATAGGATTTGAGCTTTTTTAGACCATAGTGCTCCGGCTCACGGGTAGCAAAAATCAGATCGATAATATACTCCTCGATCTGGGGATCCATATGAATAGCCCTTGCCTCCTCTTGGAGTTTCTCCAGCTCCTCTTTGCCCGCTACTTGCTCTATCTTGCCAAAAGCATTGTTGGCCACACGTCTGGCGATCTCGAGCTCCTCCTCTTTGGTATTGTAGCCTACTACTATCTTCATCATAAAGCGATCAAGCTGCGCTTCTGGCAGATTGTAGGCTCCCTCTTGCTCCACAGGGTTTTGGGTCGCCATCACCAAAAAGGGACGATCGATCAAAAAGGTCTCGTCTCCTATGGTCACTTGGCGCTCCTGCATCACCTCAAGCAGCGCCGACTGCACTTTGGCTGGTGCTCGGTTGATCTCGTCGGCCAACAGTAGATTGGTAAAGACAGGTCCACGTTTGATTTTAAACTCGTTTTTGGCCGGATCGTAGATCTCCGTACCGATGATATCGCTGGGCAATAGATCTGGAGTGAACTGGACCCTCTTGAAATCGAGTCCCAACGTTTTGGCCAAAGCGTTGACCGTCGTGGTTTTCGCAAGACCCGGCACACCTTCTAATAAGATATGACCATCACACAAAAGTCCCACGATCAGTCCATCTACCATACGCTCTTGACCGACGACAACCTTTTTGACTTCCTCTTTGATAGCAGTGATTAGTTGACGCATTGTCACCTCTAAATTTTTGTGCAATTATACTACTAATTGATTAATTGAGAAATAGTACAAGAGAAAGGCTTTACATATTCAAGATATTTTATGGGGAATATTTCAATGAGGATAGAGTAGAGAGGAATACTCAAGCCCTGGCGCCGACCTACTTTTCCACACCCGAAGGGTGCAGTATCATCAGCGATGCCAAGCTTAGCTTCCAGGTTCGGAATGGATCTGGGCGTTTCCTTGGCTCCATAGGCACCAGGACAAGAGAGGT
>JALWZJ010000076.1 GCA_027002625.1 Campylobacterales bacterium | reverse complement strand
GGTACTGCTAAGAAAATTATAGCCAATTAGGATAAATTTACTCCTATTTGAAACTATTAACGATTTTCTTAATGAAACTTTAAACAAAACAGCTGCGCGGCAGTGCTCGAAGCTCCTCCATATCGATGAAATCCCCCATCTTGTAGGCTTCGATGGCGGCTCGCCCTATCATCGCCGCATTGTCACTACAAAACTCAAGAGGAGCGAAGGAGATGGGGATATGGCGCTTGGCGCACTCCTTTTCAAAGGCTTTTCTTAAAGCCATATTGGCACTGGCTCCTCCTACGATGGCGAAATCTTTTGGCTTGTAGATCTCGCAGGCTCTACTTGTCTTTTGCAAAAGATGGGTGATGGCCGCTTTTTGAAAGGAGGCGGCGATATCGGCCATATCCTGCTCGCTGAGATTTTGTAGCTCCTCCAAAGCGAGCCGAACGGCATTTTTGAGACCGGAGAAGCTAAAGGCGAGCTTGCCAGAGTGACGAAGTGGTATGGGGAAATCGAAGCGATTTGGATCACCCTTTTGGGCGAGTTTTTCGATGATAGGCCCTCCAGGGTAGCCAAGCCCCATCATTTTGGCCACTTTGTCGAAACTCTCACCAAAACTATCGTCCAAAGTAGTGGCCAAAACCTTGAGATCTTTATAACCTCGCACATCCAATATCATCGTATGGCCCCCAGAGACCAGCAGCACCATTTTTGGCAGCATCGCCTCTTTTTCGATAAAAAGAGAATAGACGTGGCCCACCAGATGATTGACACCAATAAGTGGCTTTTGGAGTGCGATATGCAAGGCTTTGGCCATCATGATCCCTTCCATCAAGGTCACCGAGAGTCCTGGCTCGTTGGTGACGGCGATCGCTTTGATATGGGGCAAGAACTCCTTGGCCTCCTCCAATATCTTTGGCAAAGCCTCGGCGTGCAGACGGCTTGCGAGCTCCGGCACCACGCCTCCATATTCGCTGTGCTCCAGCTCTTGGGATATCTTTTTGTGAAAAAGGAGCTTGTAGTCTTCGATACGTGTAACGGCGATGGAGCTATCGTCGCAGCTGCTCTCGATACTGAGTATCATATCGGCTCCGACACTACGCTTGGATCACGCTTGGCCCATTCCAGCACCCAAGGCCACTGGCCATAGCCGCTCTTGTCGTTGATGTGCCCTGCATTTTGCAAAATAAGCATTTCGCAACCAAAATGGTGCTGATACTCATGGGCCTCTTCGAGACTCAGATAGGGATCATTGGTAGAGACCACCATCGTCGCCTCCTTGGCTCTCAGGCTCTTTGGTAGCTGATGGGGAAAGAAGTGCTTGAGCAGCTCGATATCGGTGTGGCGCGAGGGGGGAGCTACCAAAAGCAGTCGCTCCACCTCCTCGATCTCCTCCTCACACAGTGCCATCCATACGGTGCAGGCCAGTGAGTGACAGATCACAGTGGTGGGACGAAACTCCTGCAGATATTTACGAAACTGCGCCATCCACTTCTTTTTGTTTGGATGGTGGGGATGGTGGATGAGTGGGAAGCTCACGGTCCCGTACTCTTTGGCGAGCTCCGCCGCCAGCCATGCCTGCCAGTGGGGATAATCGCTCCCTCCCCATCCATGAAACAGCAAAAATCTATCCATTTTTCTCCTCCTCCACCTCGGCTTCTATCGGTTCATCGCCTTTGATCTTTCGTGGCAGCTCTTTAGTGGAGCCTTCACCTTTGAGTACCCCCAAAAGGCGCTGCTCTTGGTCTGGAGAGAGTTTCCCTTCTGCGATAGTGTCGATGATTTTGTTGGCGATGGCGATTTTGGCTTCGTTTTCTTTGAGGCGAAAATATTTTTCGAGATTGTCGTGATAGGCGATGAGCTTGTCTCGTCGTTTTTTATAGAAGTAGAGCAGCACCAATACAACGATGAGCAAGAGGATGAACGCCGCAAGCGAATAGAGCAAAAACCGCTTTTTGAGCTCCAGCTCTTTTTGGGCGATATATTTTTGGTTTTGCAGCTCGATGAGCTCTCGCTGCTTTGTAAGCTCCAGCTCCTTGAGCTTGTACGCTTGCTCTATCTTTTGGAGTTCGAGCTGCTGTTTGGCTTTGATACGGGCCAGCTCGATCTCTTTTTGGGCCTCGTTTTTGCTGCGCGCAAGAGCCAGCTTTTCGATCTGCTCTTGCATTTTAGTGAGCGCCAGCTCCTTTTGCTTGTCGGCTTCCTCTTTGGCCTTTTGAAGTCTCGCTTCTATTCTGGCTTTTCTGGCTTCGAGCTCGTCTATCTTTTTGTTGGTAGGAGCTTCGTAGCATCCTGCCAAAAGCAACACCACCACAATCAGACTATAGATTTTGTACATACCGGCGCACCTCATCATCAATGGCAAAAACCTCCTCCAAGCTCTTTGGCTCTATCTCAAAACGCTTCCACGCATCCAAAATCGCTCTGGCAATATCTCCAAAACGAAAGCTTCCATTCAAAAAGCGCTCTATCGCCGCCTCGTTGGCCGCATTGAGCACCACTCCTTTTTTGGGTTTGGCCAAAAGTTCTTCTTTGATCCGCCACACCGGGTAGCGCCGTGGATCTATCGGTAAAAAAGAAAAACTCTTGCCTACGAGATCCACGGGCTCCAAAATCTTTTGATCCCGTACACCAAGAGCATAGGCGATGGGTAGGCGCATATCGGCAAGGCTTGCGTGCAAGGTAGTCGAACCATCCACAAACTCCACCGCCGCATGGATGACACTGCTTGGCTCTATCATAGCATCGATGCGATCGATACCAAAGAGCCAGTAGGCCTCCAAAAGCTCAAAGAGCTTGTTGACCATCGTAGCGCTATCGATGGTGATCTTTTGACCCATCCGCCAGTTGGGATGGCGCAGCACCTCCTCCAATCTCGCATCTTCTATTTTGTTTAGTTCCCACTCTCTCAAAGCACCCCCACTGGCGGTGATCAGCAGCCTTTTGGGCGCAAAAGAGTTTTGCAATAGATACCACAGTCCAAAGTGCTCACTATCAATAGGTATGATACGAGACCTATCCAAAAAAGCGCCCGCCACCACCAAGGACTCCTTGTTGGCCAAGGCCACTTTTTTACCAAGCTCGAGGCTCTTTTGCGTAGGACGAAGCCCCAAAAAGCCTACGAGGGCGTTTACCACCAGCTTCGACTCGCTCATTTCAAGGGCTTGGAGTATCCCCTCCTCACCACTGAGTACCACAGGAGCTTCTATATCGGCTGGTTTGGCGGTGACCACGATGCGAGGTTTGAAGCGCTCTATCTGCTTTTTGAGTAGCTCAATGTTGTTGCCAGCTACCAGCACCTCCACCTCTATCCCGAAGCGCTCGCAAATATCCAAAGTGTTGGTGCCGATGGAGCCGGTGGAACCAAGAAGTGCTATCATAAAATTCCTCTTAAGAGCACCACCATCGCCGGTGCCGCAAAAAGATACCCATCCACTCTATCGAGCACCCCGCCATGTCCCGGTAGGATATCACCACTATCTTTGAGGCCGGCTCTACGCTTGAGATAGCTCTCGAACAGGTCACCAAAAATGGAGGCGATGGAGACCAGTAAGGAGATAACGACTCCAAAAGGTAGATCCACCAATACCAGCGCGTACCAGCTACCCAAAAGTGTGGCCAACACCACACCGCCGACCACTCCTTCCCATGTCTTTTTGGGAGAGGTCGTGCAAAAGGGATGGCGACCTATCAAGCGACCTACCACATACGCTCCTATATCGGTAGAGGCCACCACGATCACCAGCCAGATCATCGCCTCCATCCCAAAATCGTGATAGAGGGACAACAAAAACAAAAAAGAGGCCACAGGATACAAAAAGGGTAAAAACTTCTTCCAGTCTCTATCTTGGGTGTAGGCTTCATAGGAGGCGAAAAGAAGCGCCACCACAAAAAACAGATCGTCTGGATTTGGATAAAAGGCGGCCACCAGCCACAAAGCCACTGCCCAGAAGTAGAGGCTGTTGTACTCTTTCATTCCATAGAGCCTCAGCGCCTCGTAAAAGCCAAAGAGATAGATCACACCCAAAAAGGCCCAGGTGAGATAAAAGTTGTCTACCCAGGCTACCAAAGCCACAACAGCAATGAGCAGGGCACCTGTAACGAGACGTTTTTGTAGTTCTGTCATAGTGTACCTTTTAGCTAAAAGGCTGCAAACAGTTTGACCAAGACGCTTTGAGCCGATGGGTCGAAAAGCGAAAGCTTCGGGCACCCATCGTGGGCAACCGCATCGAGAGAGAACTTGTTTACGGCCTAAAAAATACTAATTGTCTATTCTATTGTAACAGGAATTGTCTTATATTTTACATACTCCACGTTTGCTCCCTCTTTTGGCTTGACGTTTCGGCGCTGGGTATAGTCCACCAGATATTTACCAGGATGCTCTACGCTAAACTGGGCACAGAGCTTGGCCGCTTGTTCGAGCACATGTGAGGGGAGATTTTGCTTGTTCGTAGAGACGATCACATGAGCGGAGGGGAGATCTTTGAGATGGAGCCACATATCGCTGGCTTTGGCCTTTTTGAGTAGCTCCACGTTGCCCCTTTTGTTTTTCCCCACATAGATTCCATATCCATCTACGACGAACTTTTCATAGTTTTTCTCTTTTTTGCTTTCGCTCTTGGCCCTTTTTGGAAAGAGCAGCTCTATCTGCTCGGGAGTCTCGGCTCGCTGGACGATGGCACGCTTTTTGGCCAAAAAGTTTAGTTTTTCTTCGATGTTTTGGCGCTGGATATGGATGTTGGCCGCTTTTTGGCGCAGCTTCTTGGCTTTGCCAAAGAGCAGCCTCGCCGCATGGGCCGGGTTTTGCGCCTCTTTGGGTAGCTCTATGGTGATAGGATTGCCCTCGAAGTCTTTGGTCTCGAAACGTGTCTGGTAGGCTGGGATTCGATGCAGATTGGCCAAGAGGATATTCGCCTTTTTCTCCTCTTCATCGGCCCTTTTCAAAAGATCCTCCTCCCTCTCCAGCCCTTCGAGCAGTTTGCGCAGCTTTTGCTCCTGTTTGGCCAACTGCAAGGATTTGGCCGATTTGAGGATAGATAGACGCTTTTGCCGCTCCTTTTCGTACAGTCCTCGTAGAAACTCCTCCATATTTTCTATGACAAGCTCGCTTCGATCGAGCTTGGATGGAGGCGGCAAAGGATGCAAAGGCCGGCCTGGGCGGATATCTCGGTGGTAGTCGTGGTGCAAGGCCTCCAGTACATTTCCTTCGCTATCGAGCAATATGGCGTTGGCGTGACGGCCGGTGAACTCCAGCTGCAAGATGGTTCGCTCCTCTTTGTACGAGCCTCGCTGGATGCAGTGGATCCGGATGATTTTATCCTTTTCATCCAGCTCGATCTTTTCTATATGGCTCTTTTTGCACCGTTTGGCCAAAACCTTGTCGAAGGGAGCGTTGTAGTGGCGAATTTTGCTAAAGTCCTCTCGCATATAGATGAGGTTTTTGCTGCGACCCAGATCGAAAAAGAGATCTTTTTTGTCCATGCGAATATGGATCGTATTGTCTTCGACCCGCTCTATCTGCTCGATAGTTCGAAAGTTTTGTAAAAACTTCACGATCTCACGCAACTCTTTGTAACGCATCGAGCTCCTTTGTATTTTTGATAAAATAGCGAAAATCTTTTTAAAGGCAGATTATGGGACAAACTATCACCGAAAAGATCTTTAGCGACCATGTAGGCAAAGAAGT
>JALWZJ010000075.1 GCA_027002625.1 Campylobacterales bacterium | reverse complement strand
CGCTTCCCTCCTCTTAAAATCACCATCAATCTCTCCCCAAGCGATCTCAAAAAGAGCGGCAGCCATTTCGATCTGGCGATCGCTCTGTCTATCGCCTTGCACAACGAGTCGGTAGGGCTCGAGGATTTTTATATCTTTGGTGAGCTGGGTCTTGATGGCAGGCTCAAAGCTACGGCCACGATGTTCGCTTTGGTGCTGGGTTTGGCCAAAAAGCCTATCAAGGTCATCGCACCAAAAGAGGCGCTTGGGACGCTGGGGCGCATCCCCAATGTGACCCTCTACGCCTATGAAGGGCTGGAGGAGCTCATAGATGATCTCAAAAGGAACGATCTCACTCCCGCCTCTTCGAAGCCTTTGGAGCATGAGCATATCGAGATCAACGATGAAACCTTCTATTACGCATCCAGCTATCCACTCGATTTTGTTCAGGTCAAAGGGCAGGAGCGGGCCAAAAGAGCCGCACTCATAGCGGCTGCCGGGATGCACAATATCTTGTTCGAGGGAAGTCCAGGATGCGGCAAAAGTATGATAGCACAAAGAATGCGATACATCCTCCCACCTCTTTCGCTCGATGAGCTTTTGGAGATCGCAAAGGTGGAGGCACTGGCGGGCAAGGAGCCTGGCTTCACGCCCATCAGGCCATACAGAGCGCCGCACCACACGGCGACTCGGGCAAGTCTCTTTGGTGGAGGGTGTAACTCTCACGATTTATTGATACTTCTCACTAATTATTGCAACTATTCACAAGTTGTTGATACCGAAAGATTAATATTTCCACTTTCTTATATAAAAAATCCATTTATATATCGCTATAGGATTGCCAATGCCAGTTAGAAAATTGGATTTGTCCATTATATTGGCAGATAGAAAGATAAAAGTAATTCAAGAAAAAAATCCTTTACTGATTACCGGCTATGGAAATATCGAAGTCGAGAAAAACTATAAAGACTATTTACTGCGCATTAATTTTGAGGATGACGTCACATCGGATAGAGTACAACCTGAAACGGCAAAAGTATTTCCTTTGATGAGCAAAATATACAAAGGAAAGATTGTCGATAGAGTTGGAGAAATCAGAGAAATAGAAATAGATCCACGTAAATTAAAATACAATAAAATAAAGTATCTTGACAGCGAAGATAAAATAAGAATTCATGAAAAGCTTGATTTCGGACAGTACTCCTATTTTGGAATATCTAACGACTTAATAATTCCCTCTTTGATAATAGGAACCTTTTTTTATTTTCCAAATACTCCGATACGCAGATTGTTTTTCCATCAAGACGTTAATAAATTGGTATATATAGAATCTTGTGATTGCAAAAAAGGACGGATAGAACTAAAAAACAACGTAAAATACGACGAACTTACGGTTACGTTGCTGTATTTGTTTCTATGTAACCGTTATTTTACGACACTTTTCAAAAATATTTACGAAAACAACGTTCGTCATAAAGGCTATTCCGAAACTCTAAAATATTTGATCTCTCTTTTCAAGTTTCCACTTCACGAAAGATTCAAAGCTTTAGTTCGTGGAGAGGAGATAGACGGTAAATTCATCGTCTATGAGATTATAGATATAGATTTTACCCCTTTTGTATTCGCTTCAGAAATAAACGCTTCATATAAAGGGAGAAATATACTGCGATTAGGCATTAATAGATGGATAGAGAAAAAAGTACCGAAAAATCTCAAGAGCGTTTCACATATTGAAGCCTATTCAAAACAACTTTTAGAAACTTATTATCAGCTCTTTGAAGTTGACTCCCAAACTCTTATTAATAAACTTAAAGTGAAAAAAACGGAGCCGATCAGCTCTATAGATATTTTCACTGTAGTGAACAACTATTACAAACGGACTGATAATCAAGGCGTGTCGTTATCTCAAGATGAGAGTGGACTTTCAATGTTTGGAAAAGGATCCGTTGCGGTTACGCAAAACGATTTTTCTTGGGTTGTGGAGACCTTAAAAAAAGAATTGGAAATCGAAGATATAGAGGTTGTAACGAACAATAAAGATTATTCGTATTTTCATTTTTATCTGCAAGAGCTTGGTCGTGAATATATGATACTCAAGCTCAAAAGACCGCAGACCGCTTGGTATATTTTAAGTACTGCAAATCCTCCTTTGCAAGCGAAGCATCTTGCGTATCATCTAGTCCAAATTGCGGACAAAAGAAGTGATCGATACAAAAACAATAATGACTTTGGAATAAAAATATTGAGAAATTATGGAGTATGTTTTCATCAATCTCAAAGAGTTCAAGCAAAAAGTGAACGAGATTGGATTGATAGATTGATTGGAAAATTGTTTGTGTTTAACAATTGCAAAGGATTTAACTATATCAACATAAAGGAGAAGGAAAAATGAATTATTGGACACAGCTTAGTATTGAATTTGCAAATCAAAAAAACTACCTTGATGAGCTATTTAAAGTTTATCCAACTATTCCTGAAGGTATAAGAGACATCGATGAAGAACTATGGAAAGAAGTAGAGTCCAGTTTCAAAAAGAAAGATAATATTAAGTTACTTGAAACATTATTAAAATTTAATTTGTTTCCTATTAAAGATTCTTATGTAGCATATTTGAGAAAAGATAAATCCGCAATTAAACGAAATCCAGAAACTGTAAATCGATTATGCGGTAGACTTTATGAAATGGGCTTAGATAAAATATATGAAAAATGTACTGAACCAAAGGAAACCAACAGACAAATTGGTCCTTTGTTTAAAAGATGGATAAGCAAAGGTTCATTAGGCGTATTGCCGGTACCCTTAAAAAAATTTTTGTCTACAAAAGAAAACGCCATATTAGATGCTAGTGATGCCGAAATGAAACAATTTGCAAAAGAACATATTGGATATATGCGTGATAAAGGATTGGATTTTGTTGCCAGATTTAATGGTAAATATGTTATTGGCGAAGCCAAATTTTTAACTGATTTTGGAGGACATCAAAATGCACAATTTGAAGATGCTATATCTACATTAACCGAAAATGTCGATGCAATTACTATTGCAATTTTAGATGGAGTATTATATATTAAAGGAAAAAATAAAATGTATCGTCGAATTACAGAAGAATTGAGTGAACATAATATAATGAGTGCTTTAGTGTTGCGAGAATTTTTATATTCTATCACTTAGAAAGGTTTTACTATCAAGGAGCACTATGGAAAATCTATTAATACAAAGTGATAACTTAAAGGCGCTGGAATATTTATTAACAGAAAAAAAATTGAAAGGAAAAGTGGATTTAGTATATATCGACCCTCCCTTTGCGACAAACGGAAATTTCATAATAAGTAATGATAGAGCAACAACAGTTAGTAAGCCCAGAAAAGGAACTATTGCATATTCCGATAAGATAACTGGTAAAGATTTCATAGAGTTTTTACGAAAAAGGCTATTGTTGTTAAAAGATCTATTATCGGAGAAAGGATCAATTTACCTTCATATTGATTACAAAATAGGACACTACGTCAAGGTGTTAATGGATGAAGTATTTGGAATAGAAAACTTTAGGAACGATATTACGAGAATTAAATGCAACCCTAAAAATTTTAAAAGAATCGGATATGGAAATATAAAAGATATGATTTTATTTTATACCAAAACCTCCCGGCCAATATGGAATGAACCTTTGCAAGATTATAGTGAAGAAGACCTAAAAAGACTCTTTCCTAAAACTAAAAATGGAAGACGATATACAACTGTACCCATTCATGCCCCTGGTGAAACAAAAAATGGAAAATCAAACCAGCCATTCAAAGGTATTTATCCCCCAAAAGGAAGGCATTGGAGAACAGATGTAGAAACTTTAAATAAATGGGATGAACAAGGTTTAATAGAATGGTCTAAAAACGGCAATCCTAGAAAAATTATTTATGCGGATGAACAAAAAGGTAAAAGAGTACAAGATGTGTGGGAGTTTAAAGATCCACAAAAGCCAACATATCCTACCGAAAAAAATTTAGATATGCTTAAACTAATAATTAAAACATCCTCCAATGAAGATAGTATTGTATTAGATTGTTTCTGCGGTTCAGGCACAACTATGCTTGCCGCGCATTTGTTGGGAAGAAAATGGATTGGAATCGATCAGTCAGAACATGCTATTAATGCTACTATATCTAAATTAAATTCAATTAATCATAATTGTTTAATTGAAAAGCCAGAATATGAATATATAAAATTAAATTCCGATTAGCATATCATTTCCTTATCTTTGCCACTCTATCATATTTTGTAGCTTATTTATCAATTCTTGTGCGATGGATTTGTCCGGAATGGGAACAACGGCTATGCCCTCTATTTCTATAATGTCATCTTGCGTGCATAGAAAAAATTTTTGCCCACTTCGCCCACCTTGCGAATTAAGCATAGGGAGAGAATAAACTGAAAATTGATCTATGTTGGTAATCGGCAAAAGCATCGAAAAGAAAGAATCTTCAGCGTTTCCATCCGTTGATTCTATGGTTCTGAGTTCTATTTCTTTGTTATCCGGTGTTATCATAATTGCGTATTTCATCGTTCATTGTCCTTTGGACTAAAGATTATTTTGAATTAGTTCTATCAATTCCGGCCTTTTACGAGCTTCCAAGCATACACCTAGCACTTTTCTCAAATTTGTCCAATTAATTTCAATACCATTTTTTCTCATCCATTGTATTGCATTTTCAACTTCGTTATACGGCGGAGAATATTTTCCATTAAAATATTTCCAAACGAGGTTTTCATAGAAAAATGGAATGTAATCGTTTTCTTTTAGATCTCTAATTAGATGATGATAGGGAATTTCGTTCTCTTTTATAAACCGTTCAAGGTTTTCTCTTGATGAGAGAACGTGAAAAACGGCAGTGAACAGAACAAGAGACTCTTTCAAAGTTATGATCTCTTCCAAAAATTTTTTTTCAACGCATTCTATGTCTCTCAGCTTAGTTTGAAATAACTCCTGCTCTTTTTCCAATACGTTACTTTTTCTATATCCAAATTGAAAAATAAGCTTTGCGATATGTTTTACTATTCTAAAATAGGATATTGAGTAATGATAATTTCCGTCAAATCGAAAATAGCCCTTGTTTAAAATATTCATTGCTTCGTTCAACGTTTCACAGCTTTTAGATCCTTTTGGTATCTTTTGAACGGGAGCCTCTTTGTATACGAATCCGCAGTTCCAGCAATTAAAATACGGCAAATCCCGCTTTCTTTTCGTTATCGTTAGCTGTTTTCCGCAATTTGGGCATCTGTCCAAAAGAATAGTTTTATGTTTCGTGCATACGTTGTAAAACGCCAATCTCCACTCTTTTTTGAAATAGTTGTTCTCTTGTAAACAAAGGGGACAATATTTTAAGCCGTATAGATTATTGTACGTTCCTTTTATTTTTATAGGCGAAACGAGATTATTTCGGGTGTTATCTCTTATTCCTTCGCTTAAGTAGCCGGAATAGGATTTTATGGAGGTTTGCATAAGTAAAGAAAGTTCGACCCCTGTTCTTTCGGAAAAGTTTTTCAATATCTCTTTATCGACCAAAACATCCGTATCTCTATTAAGCAATTTATACCTATATTCCGCAAAATATTTGTTGACGAAAGTGCTCGTCTGCATAAAATTGAGCGTAGCGTTTCTCGCAAGCCAAGAGGAAAAAAGCTCGTTTTTCTTTGGTAAATCGATATTTCTCAATTTTGCATTGGCAAGTTTTTGCCTGTAATCTTTATCCTGTACGGCTATTTTAAACATATACCTGTTTCTATCGGGTTGGAACTTGTTATATTTCGTCCGCATAGACTACGCCTTCTCTATCCTTTGCAGGAACGTATTTGATTTTTTTGAGCATTCCGGGCTTAACGGCTTCGTCGCCGTTTTGTATGGCGTATTTCGCCATAAGGGATACGATGCTTATAATCTCACCTATCAGTCCGTCGCTCAATTCCAAAATATCCATAGCGAATTTCTCTTTTTCGTATATTAAAGAGGGCTTTTTCAAAGGAAGCGACGTCTCTATGGCATAGAGCAACGAAAAATAGTCGTCGTCATAGCTCCATCGTTTGATTCTCGTGGGAACGAAACGGCTTTTTAGTTGATGATCGTTTACCACGAGGCTCGTTCCTTTTGGAGTCCCCACCAACACTATGGGTATTTTGAGGGTATTGGAAAGATTTTTGACTCCGGCCATAAACTCTCTTTGCTTGGTAATGCTTCCTATTAGAGCGTTTTGAATTTCGTCGATTATAATCATCTTTATATTGAATCTATCGCAATAATACTTGATTTTCTGCTCTCTTTCCACTAAAGATTCGTTTTTGTTGTACGGAACCAAAAACTCCATAAAAAAGAGATCGTAAAGTTCGTGCAGGTTTGCTCTTGAGGGAGCTTGAATTAAGAGGACGGGATCTTCGTAATCCATCGTTTCGGATTCTATGTCATTCCTGAATTTCATCTTTTTATAGCGTCTAACCATCTCCGTTTTTCCGTTATTGGATTCACCGACTAAAAGCAGTGAACGTATTCTGTTCGTTTTTGGAGCGTAGTAGAGTTCGTCAAGCTTTTCGCATAGTTTCTCAAATTTCGTATGCTCTATGAATTTTGGACGCTCTATGAAAGTAATTCGCTCTTCTTCGCCACCATTCAATATCAGTTCCCTGATTTTTTGAGGGAGTCTCTCAAAATGCTCTTTTTGCGTCATGTCAGCTTCCTTCCTCGTCCAAAAAATCGACGTTGAATTTTTTTATTTTCGGTTTTCGTTTCGGTTTGTTTGGCTCCCTTTTTTCCTCTTTCATTTTTTCGGTAAGGGGAACGGAGCTTTTTTTATTCTCTTGCCTTCTGCGATGGAGTTTTGTTTTCTGGGCGGCTTCTTTTTCCATTTCCCGCAATCTCTGAATCGTCTCAAAAAGTTTGTATTCGTCTGTTCTTTTTTCTCCAAGCTCCTTTAACTTCTGTTTCGCAAGTCTTATCTCCCAAAGATTGACGCTTGGAAAATTGAGGTTTTTATATGGAATTTCTACATAATCCTTTAGTTCCGGATGGTAGAAATAGATTTTGCTCATATCTTTCGGATCGTAGCGAAATATATACGTTTTGTCCCGTTTTTCGGTTACGTATGCCTTCATAAAAGGGATAAGACACTCATCGTAGTAGGTTATGCCAAAAAGAGAAACTCCAGTTCTTTGTATCGTTCTCTCCTCCATTGGAAGCAGGGCTATTCTTGCAGTCTCAAGCTCCCTTTTGGTGAGAATTTTTAACGGAGCGGGCGGATTCTTACCGTCTCCTAATATTCCCTCTTGCAATTTCTGTTCAGGTGTTTTCCCATACAGGCCTTCATGCGGTTTTTTATGATAGTAATTGACTATCCAGTCCGCTATGTATCGTTCAAGTTCTTTTAGCGTAAATACCGCTTTCTTTTCGGAATCGTACTCTTTTCTCTCTTGTGGGTTTGAGAAAGTGGTTCCGGGTAGCGAATGTATCTCAAGGTTTAACGTTTTTATGAATCTCTCTATATGCCCACCGAATCGTGGTGCGCCCCTTGGTCTGAAATCCAAATTGATTCCGAAAATCTCGCACACTTTTCTTAATTGATCTCCCCTGAACTCTTGAGCGTTGTCTAGATGAATCGTATGGGGAACGCCTTGTATATTCCATTCTCCTTCAATTTGCAATTTCTCAAGATAGTTTTTCTTGGGAGATAGTCCCAAATAAAGAGTTTGCCCAACAGAATAGAAACCCGGTGCGTCCAAAGTGAGGTAGAAACCGTAAACCATCCTGCTATATATATCTAGTGCAACGGTGATATAAGGTCGTCCTATCGTTTCCCTATACGTTTCATCTACGACTTGAATATCTAAAAGCGTATGATCTATCTGAACTATTTGCAATGGGTATTGCGCCTCGAAATTTTTGGCTGAGGGCTGTACGCTGTTCGCATATGCGGATTTTCCCTCTCTTGCTCGAAAAAGTTTTCTTTCGTCTAGTCTGTTAATTCTGTTGCGTACGGTATTGTACGTAACCGTTTGGTATCCGTTTGCGTGCAGTACGGCGTTAATCTCTTTATGCAGCTTGGAGATTGAGATTTTTTGTTGTGAGAGATAACGCTCTTTTATCATAGAGTCTATAATAGCTTCTATTTCTGAAGGCAGTCTGCCTTTTCCTTTTCCTCCCCGATTTTCATAATTGGGAACAAGGGATAATAGAGTATTGGTCGTTTTAAAGTTTCTAATCCATCTATATATGGTACTGACGCTCGTGTTTTTCTCCTGAGCTAATTTTTCAATTTCTTTTTTCGTCGCAATTTTGCCTTCCACTATGGGCTTGATAATTTCATAGCGCCTTTTTGCTTCTTTCAAAAGCTTTTCCTCTATCGCTTCAGGAATAATATCCATAGTCTGTGCAAGTTGAGGGTTTTCATCCAATTCATCAATTTTTACCGAGATAAAACTTCCATCTTGTTCTTTCAACAAAATCGTGGTTGGAGACAAAAAGGCTTCTACTACGTAATCTTTATTTTGGTATCGGACGATATTTCCCGCTTGCACGTTAATCATTTCGTTTCCTGACGATAGTATCAAGCGATAATATGGAATAAAAATTGATCGTTAAAATATTCCTGAAAATAAGATGATAAACGTAAGATAGATATTGTATATTGTTATTAAAAGTTTTTAAAACGTTTCCTATAGTCGCTCCCTCTTGCGGAACGGCTAATAAAATTTTGTCTTGAATTTCTTGAGGAACGTTTACGTTAGCGTAATTGTATATTAGCGATATATTGGAAAAATAGGGATCGTTTATCCGTTTTTCCGTAAAAACTGAGAACTCCATATCGTTTTTATCACAATAAGCGGACAAGACATCGAATTTTCTTTTTAATTTCTCATCGGGATTTTCGGCTTCATCGGAATATTTTACCTCTATCAAGAGAGGCTTTTCGTTTTCTCTTATCGCAAGGATGTCCGGAACGTAATTTCCAATCTTGAGAGGTTGCGGTTCATAAGAGACAACCGATTCATCAAATTCGAGCGTTAAGTAACATTTTTTCTCCAGTTGCGATTCAAAATCCAACAGTCGGTTGTTTTTATGACTGTAAAACCTTCCGGCAACCGAACGGTTTTGGATTGGGATCTCTCTTACCGAAGCCATACCAATTTCCTTATTCATTCTGTATCATTAATTTTAGTAGAATTTTAATTAAGTATCAATAAATTGAGAAAATAGTATCAATTTATTATGAGAATCGCTTTGGTATAATAATTTATAATCCGTTGCGACTGTTCCGAAAAATCGACTATTTTTATATCGCTATAGGATTTATATGGTATCAATATTTTGTGAAAATTACAGAGGGAGCCAAAACGCCAAGCCTGGTGAGGTGGCGTTGGCTCATCTTGGGATGCTCTTTTTCGATGAATTCCCCCACTTTTCCAAGTCGATCCTGGAGGCTTTGCGAGAGCCCTTGCAAGATAGAAAACTTCTGATCTCCAGAGTCAACACCAAGATGGAGTATCCCACCAAGTTCTTGTTCGTTGCGGCTCAAAACCCCTGCCCTTGCGGCAATCTTTTGAGCAGCACCAAAGAGTGTCGCTGCACGGAGCTCGAGATCGCAAGGTACCGCAACAAGATATCCGAACCTCTGATGGACCGTATAGAGCTCTATGTGCAGATGGAGGAGACAAATATCGAAGATAGGCCAAGCGTGGATTCAAGCAGACTCCATCGGCAGGTGATCGAGGCTTTCGTGAGGCAAAGGGAGCGTGGTCAGAGGGAGTGCAACGCTCATCTTAGCGAAGAGGAGATAGAAAGGTTTTGTGTGCTGGATGAAGAGGCAAAACAGGCTTTGCAGATGGCGGTACAAAATCTGGGCCTCTCCCATAGAGGTGTGGCCAATACCAAAAAAGTAGCCCGCACCATCGCCGATCTCGATGGCAGCGAAACGATCACCAAAGCCCATCTGCTGGAGGCTTTGAGCTTTAGGCGAAGATGAAGAAGCGCTATCTCGTCACCATCACAACCCTCCATGGCACCAGACACTACTCTATCGCCCAGATCGTCAAATACTTTGTGATGGGGGCGGGAGTGCTTCTTTTGGCTGTCGGGATCGGAAGCTATTGGTATATCCACTTTTTGCAAAAGAGAGTCTCCCAGGTCCAAAAGGAGAAAAAAGAGCTTCAGGAAAAAACGAAAGAGCTCCGGCAGCGTCTAAGGGCTCTTGATACCGCCCTTTTGGCCAAACGGCAAAAGCTCGAAGAGCTTGGCTCCAAAATAGAGGATCTGGAGACGATCATGGGTCTCAAAGGCGAGACCTATCGGTTCGCCATCGATGCCAATCTCACGCCCCAGCAGATAGATAAGATGCTGCAGCTTCTTCCCTCAGGGTATCCCGTGGAGGGCGGTAGGATCACGGCTTCTTATGGATGGCGGCGCCATCCCATTCTTAAAAGAAGAGAGTTCCATCCGGGTATCGATATCGCCAAGAAGGGTTTGGTCCCTATCCATGCCACGGCAGATGGCGTAGTCCTCGCCACCCATTTCAGCCGCTATGGATATGGCAAGAGCGTGCAGCTGGCTCATGTGTTCGGCTTCGCTACACGCTACGCCCACCTGCGATCGATCAAAGTCAAGCCAGGAGAGTTCGTCAAAAAAGGGGACCTTATCGGCTATATGGGAAGCAGCGGTCTTTCCACCGGCCAGCATCTTCACTACGAGGTACGATTTTGTAAAACCCGTCTCGATCCGATAAAATTTATGAAATGGAGTGGGAAAAATTTCTATACTATCTTTAAAGAGAGGCGTGTGCCATGGGAATCTTTGGTAAAAGGGATCAAAAGGGTAAGCTCTCCGACGAAACCACACTGATCTCATCCAAGACCAAAATCAACGGAGAGTTCGATCTAAAGTCCAATCTCCATATCGATGGGGAAGTGGAGGGGAAGGTACACTCCGCTTCCGTGGTCTCGGTAGGCAAGAGCGGCCGCTTCAAAGGAGAGATGAGGGCTCATAGCTTGCTGATCAGCGGGGTCTTTTTCGGAAAAGTGGAAGCTTCGACGGTAGAGATCATGAGCGGGGGGAGGTTGATCGGCGATGTGATTGCCGAAAATCTCGTGATCCATGATTGCGGGATATTCGATGGCACCTGCCATCACAAAGAGGCCAAAGAGCCTCCTGCAAAGGATTAGGCTCCAAAGAGGGCCACGGCCCACTTGGTGACGAAGTAGCCGCCCACCATCAGCCATATGGCCAATACTGCGGCCAACGCCACCGGTTTGGCTCCCGCTTGCTTGAATTTTTCTACACTGGTCTCCATACCAAGAGCCGTCATCGCCATAGTGAGCAAGAAGGTATCAAACTCGTTGATAGCATGAATAACGGGCTGGATAGTTGGGATATCGATCAAGAAAGAGTTGATACCCGCCATCACGATGAACCAGACGGCAAACCAAGGGATGGTCACTTTGAATTTCTTCTCGCCAGTTGCGGCAGTAGCTCCTTTGGAAACCAAGATACCAAGAACGATGAGCAGCGGAGCGATCATCATCACTCGCGTCATCTTCACGATCACTGCGTTGTCCGCAGCCGCTCCCCCGATAGCGCCACCGGCCGCTACCACCTGGGCCACCTCGTGGACCGTTCCACCCACATAGATCCCGTAGGTGGATGGGTCCATATGCAAGATGCCAGATTTGTAGAGGGCTGGGTAGGTGAACATGGCGATGGTTCCAAAAAGCACCACAGTGCCCACAGCCACCGCACTTTTGTAAGGCTCTGCGTTGAGTACGGGCTCGGTGGCCAGTACCGCCGCCGCTCCACAGACACTCGATCCCGATGCGGTCAGCACCGCAGTATCTCGATCGAGCCCAAAAAACTTCACCCCAAGCCACCATCCAAGCACAAAAGTAGTGGTGAGCATCACCACAGAGACCGTAAGACCCGCCAGACCCACTTCTGCGATCTGCTGGAAGGTGATGCGAAAGCCGTAGAGGATGATGGCGAAACGAAGCAGCTGCTTGGAGCTAAAGACGATGCCTGGTACCCACTCTTTTGGGATGTGGGTGCGCAAGGTATTTGCGTAGAACATTCCGATGACGATACCGATGATCAGCGGACTGATGGCCAAAGCTTTGATGAAACTCACTTGAGATATCTGGATAGCCGCTATGGTAAAAAGCGCTACGAAAAGTATCCCGTTGAGTGTATATTTGATATTTTCCTTGCTAAAAGCCATGACACTCCTTTTGGATAGTTTAATGCGTTATTATAAATCCTTTTTTTTTATTAGTAAAATAAATAAAATGTTATATACTATTAAAAAATTCTGAAAGAAAAGCCATGAGAATCACGCTACGACAGATGGAGATCTTTTTGGAGGTGGCCGATATCGGTCACTTGACCAAGGTGGCCAAAAAGTTTGGCCTCAGTCAATCGGCTATCTCCATGTCCCTAAAAGAGCTGGAGTCGATTTTGGGGTGCAAGCTTTTCGAGCGTATCCAAAAGCGGCTGGTACTCAACGAAAAGGGGCGAGTCTTTTATAGCGAGATCAAGCCTCTTATCTACAAGCTCAAGGATATCGAAGCGGAATTCATGTCCCAAGAGAACAAAGGCAAGCTGATCTTGGGAGCCAGCACCACCATCGCCGACTATATTCTGCCAAACATCGTGTGTGAATATATGGAGCGCTATCCCGAGGTCAAGATCCAGATGCGTATCGGCAATACCGCAGAGATTGGCAAGATGGTGGAGAATGGTGAGGTGGATATCGGCTATATCGAAGGGGAGTTGGAGTCTCTCAACTGCTCCATGACCCCCATGGGCAAAGATGAGCTGGTGGTGGTCACGGGAGACAAGGCTTTGGCCAAAAAAAAGGAGCACTACATCGATACGCTGCTGGACAAGAAATGGGTGCTCAGAGAAGAGGGAAGCGGGACCAAAAGCGAATTTATCAAGCGCCTTGGCAAATTTGCCGCGGATCTGAATATCTACTTGCAGCTTCGTCACACTGAGGCTATCATCAATGTGCTGCGCTCGGTACCGGGGAGCCTGAGCTGCGTGAGCAAGATCGCCGTGCAGGATCGACTCCAAAAAGGGGAGCTTTTCGAGATCAAGATCAAAGGATTCGATTTTAGCCGAGATTTCTATCAGATCAGCTACAAAAACAAATACCAAAGCGAGCTTTTCAAGAAGTTTTCACTCTACGCCAGAAGCCGATTTGCCGCGAAGTTAGGAGAGCAGTATGAGAAATCTTTATAAAGATGTATCCCATCTGGATAGAAAGTGCTATGATCGCTACGCTTTGAGCGAAGATATCTTGATGGAGCATGCAGCCACAGCCCTGGCCGATGCGGTGCGCGCCAAAAATCCAAAAAAGGTCCTCATCGTAGCAGGTCCTGGCAACAATGGTGGTGATGGGATCGCTTGCGCCAGGCAGCTTTTGGGCGAGTGCGAGGTGGAGCTCTTTTTGCCCTATGGGGCCAAGAGCCAGATGTGTCGACTGCAGCTCGATCGCTTCTACGCCTGTGGCGGGGAGCTGAGTGAAAATATCAGCAAAGCCGATGTGGTGGTGGACGCTCTGTTTGGTACGGGGCTGAGCCGAGAGCTTAGAGAAGATACGGTGCATCTTTTGCAGCGGCTCAACGAGATAGAAGCCTACAAGATCGCCTGTGATATTCCAAGCGGTATAGACCCCTCAGGCAATCCCAACCCCATAGCCTTCCAAGCCCACCAGACCATCACGATGGGAGCGCTGAAGTACTCCCTCTTTATGGATGGTGCCAAAGGGTATGTGGGTGAGGTGGAAATAGCCGATCTTGGGGTGAGCCGCATGCTCTATGAGGAGCCGAGCGATATCCAGCTGCTGGAGCCTATGGATCTACATCCACCCTACCGCCACCAGCCAAACGTGCACAAAGGAAATTTCGGACACCTCAGTGTCGTGGCTGGGGAGAAAGAGGGGGCGGCCATCATGGCGGCACTTTCGGCTCTTCGTTATGGGGTGGGGCTCGTGACGGTGGTGAGCTTCGAAAAGATCGTGGTCCCTTTTGAGCTGATGCACTCCTCCTCCCTCCCTCCCAAGACCACGGCGATCGCCGTAGGGATGGGTCTGGGATTGGAGTATAGCGACGAGGATTTCGATCGGCTGGTGCTATCACACGATCTGCCGATGGTGGTGGATGCCGATCTTTTCTATTCACCAAAGATCACGAGGATTTTGGAGCGCTCTGGTGTCGTCCTCACTCCCCATCCACGAGAGTTTGGTTCTTTACTCTCCTTGACAGGCATCGCCGAAGTGGGCGTGGAGGAGATCCAAAAGGATCGTTTGGGATATGCAAGGCGCTTTTGTGAAAGTTTCCCTCAAGCGGTGCTGGTGCTCAAAGGAGCCACTCCCATCATCGCCCAAGGCTCCAAAGCCTTCCTCAATCCACACGGCTCCAACGCTTTGGCCAAAGGAGGCAGTGGCGACGTGCTCACTGGCCTTATAGGAGCCCTTTTGGCTCAAGGATACGAGCCGCTCGAAGCGGCGATCCAAGGCTCTTTGGCCCATGCTATCGCCAGCCACAAAGTGGATGTGGCCAACTATGCACTGCGTCCTACCGACCTCATCGAAGCGGTAGGGAGACTATGAATCGTATCGTCATCCTCTTTAGCGGCAACGGCACCAATCTCGAAAACATCATCCAAAAGCTGCACCAAAAAGAGCTTCTCGTAGCCGCCGCCATCACCAACAATCCTACGGCCAAAGGGATCGAGCGAGCCAAAAAATACGGTATCCCCGTAGAGGTGATCGATCATCGAAAGTTCGAGAGCCGAGAGGCTTTCGATCGCGCTTTGGTAGAATCTATCCAAAAGTATGGGCCCGATCTGGTGGTCTTGGCCGGTTTTATGCGGATCCTCACCCCTATTTTTACCTCCAAGATCCAAAACGCCATCAATATCCACCCCTCACTTTTGCCACTTTTCAAAGGAGCCAGAGCGATAGAGCGAAGCTTTGCTTCGGATATGAAGGTGGCGGGTGTGACGGTACACTGGGTGAGCGAGGAGCTCGATGGCGGCCAGATCATCGATCAGGCCTGTTTTCACAAAGAGGATGAAAGCCTCGAAGAGTTCGAGGCCAAGATCCATGCTCTGGAGTACGAACTCTACCCAAAAGTCATAAAAGATATCGTACGAGGGCGATGCCCCCAAAGAGGGTGATGGTGATGAGTATCGTGAACTTCGTCACACTCCAGCCAAGGGCTCTGCCTCCTAACCAGTAGACGATGGCAAGCTTGACGATGGTATTGGTGTAGCTGGCTGCTACGATACCGGTAAGAGCGGCAAGCTGTGTCAATCTCTGCTCCTTGGCCATCTCGCTCAGACTCAATGTGATGGCGTCCACATCGGTGATACCGGATATGACGGAGACTACGTAGACTCCGATATCGCCATAGCGATTCTCCACAAAAGAGATAGCTCCGTAGATGATGCCAAAGAGGATACCGAACTTTATCGCTTCACTGAGTTGCAAAGGATTTTTTTCCAGCTTCGGATTGTGAAATTCGACCTCTGCTGTAGGCGCTCTTTTATAAAGATAGTAGACATAGACCAGACCGATGGCTGCCGTAAGAAGATAGGGAATGGCGACGATTTTGGCCAATTGCACATCTATAATGAGCGTTTCGACAAAAACACGAATGAACATAAAAGTCCAGGAGATGGTGATACCGGCGGCGTAGATGGGGATGAGGTCCACCCTTTTGGGGAAAATTTCCGAAAGGGTGATGGAGACGGCGGTGGAGGAGATGAGGCCTCCAGCCGCTCCTGTGACCAGCACGCCATGCTTTTGGCCCAGTATCTTGATGGCTATGTAGCCTACAAAGCTCAGGGCCGAAATGATGATCGCCATGACCCAGGTTTTGTAGGGATTGAAAAGATGGTAGGGGCCTATCATCTTGTCTGGTAGTACCGGCAAGATCACGAAGGTCATCACCAAAAGAAGTATCACGGAGTCGATATCCGTGGGTGATATGTGGCGTTCGATCTGTTGGAGTTTGGGCTTGATCTCCAAAAGAACGATGATGAGTACGGCTATGAAGATGGCGTAGTTTTGCAAGTCGTACCAGACCATGAGCCCTATAAGGTAGGTGATAAAAGCGGCTATTTGGGTGGTGATGCCGAGTTTTCCAAGCTTCGTCACCTTGAAATGGTATGTCATGGCGATAAAAGCTGCGATAGTGAGGGTCACTACAAGCACGAAACCATCTATCTCGCTGCCGAGCCATCCGGCCATATAGCCGGCAAGTGCGATGAGAGCGAAGGTACGACTCCCCATGAAAAACTGCTCTTTTTGCAAAATGTAGGTCAAGGATCGCTGTAGTCCTATCATGAGGCCGATGAGCAAAACGGTAACGATCGCTTTGAGGTTTTCTACATCCATCACTGCTTCCTTGTCGAGTGTTCTATGATTTTATACAGTTCCATGATAAGAAATATAGGGATCGCGATGGCGAATATAAGTCCCCACTCTTCGAGTCCAAGAGGTACGGTATGGAGCATCTTTTGCAGTGGAGGAAAATAGACAGCCGCTATTTGCAACCCCACCGTCACACTCCAGGCCAGCAGCAGCCAAGGATTTGTAAAAAAGCCTACTTTGTACATAGGCCAGCGAAGAGATCGAAAATTGAAAACGTTCATCTTCTCCAAAATGACGACGGTGGTAAAAGCCACGGTCTGCGCCAGAGCCACATCGTGTGTGGCAAGATAGTGGTGGAATATCCACAATCCTCCAATAGCGATATACGATCCCAAAAAGAGTATCATAAGAATGTTTCGTCTCTCCAAAAAGGGTGCGTTGATGGCGCGAGGTGGGCGCTGCATCACATCCTTTTCGGCAGGCTCCACACCCAAAGCCACTGCCGTCATACCGTCGGTGACCAGATTCATCCAAAGGATTTGTACAGGCAATAGTACCAAAGGGCCACCTGTGACGATATTGAGTAGGATAAGAAGCACTTCGCCAGTGTTGGAGGAGAGTAGATAGGTGACAAATTTTTTGATATTGTCGTATTGGCGACGTCCCTCTTTGACGGCTTTGATGATGGTGGCGAAGTTGTCGTCCAAAAGGATCAGATCCGCCGCACCTTTGGCCACGTCCGTGCCGCGCTGTCCCATGGCGATGCCGATATCTGCCTTTTTGAGCGCCGGGGCGTCGTTGACGCCATCTCCTGTCATCGCTACTACAAGATTTTGATTTTGCAATATGGTGACGATCCGTAGTTTGTCCGCCGGTGTGACACGCGCGAAGATGGCTCCCTCCTCGATGGCCTCTTTGATCTGTTCGTCGCTCAAGGCGCTCATCTGGGTGCTGGTGATGGCCCGTGTGGCCTTCAAACCTATCTCCTTGGCCACGGCGAGGGCTGTGAGTGGTGCATCTCCTGTGATCATCACCACCTCAATGCCCGCGCTTTTGGCAGTGGCGATAGCCTCCGGTACCTCTTCTCTTGGAGGATCGATGATACCGACCACTCCTAAAAGGACGATATCTTTCTCAACCTTTTCGGGAGTGAGGTTCGTCGACGAGTTGAGTATTTTATAGCCGATGGCGAGCGCTCTCAATCCTTGCTTGGCATACTCTGTATAGGCCCGTTCAAAAGCGAGGCGCTTTCGCTCATCCAAAGGTTTTATCCCCTCGTAATCTTCGTAAAATTTCGCTCTTTGGAGCAAAACTTCCGGTGCCCCTTTGATATAGGCTATCAGTTTGTCTTCTTCTTGGACGATGACGCTCATTCGCTTACGTTCGCTACTGAAAGAAAATTCACCCACGATCTTTTCGTCGTTTCGCGACAGATGAGCTTTGTAGGCCGCCACAACAAGAGCGATTTCCGTTGGATCGCCGCTTGCTTGCCAGCTTGTCCCCTTTCGTACCAAAGTGGCGTGATTGCACACAAGAGCGGCTTTCAAAAGTTTTTGGAGAAGTCTGTCTTGCGAAACCTCATAGGGTTTGCCATCTTTGAGAAACTCCCCCTTTGGCTCATATCCAACTCCCGTAATCTGTATTTCGTTGCCAAAGAGCCAGATGGATCGTACCGTCATCTCGTTTTTGGTGAGGGTTCCCGTTTTATCGGTGCAGATTACGTTGGCACTTCCGAGATTCTCCGCAGCATCCAGGCGTCGCAAGAGCGCATTTTGTTTGATCATCGCTTTTATACCCAAAGCCAGGGTGATAGTCACTACTGCTGGAAGTCCCTCGGGGACCACCGCTACAGCCAAAGAGACCCCAGTCATAAACATCTCGAAAAGATCCTTACCAAGAAGATACCCGATAATCGCTACAAGAGCGGAGATCCCTATGGCCACCGCACCGAGTTTTTTACCGAGTGTGGCAAGTTTGCGTTGGAGTGGTGTAGGCTTGCGCTCCACGGTGGCTGTGAGTTTGGCGATTTTGCCAAATTCCGTGTCCATTCCGGTAGCTACCACCACTCCTTTGGCATAGCCGTTCAATACGGTTGTGCCCATCCAAAGCATATTGGTACGATTCGCCAAAGGTGTGTCTGGAGGTAATGGGGTAGTGGATTTATGTACGGGAGTGGACTCTCCTGTGAGGGGAGACTCGTCCACTTCGAGATTGATCGCTTCGATAAGGCGTATATCCGCTGGGACTCTATCGCCACTTTCAAGTACCACGATATCGCCAGGTACGAGATACTTCGCATCTATTTGGGTGATA
>JALWZJ010000074.1 GCA_027002625.1 Campylobacterales bacterium | reverse complement strand
TCAAGAAGATCGATGAGGTGATGGAGATGATCAGCTACAACGCTATTCGAGCCTCCTCCAATCTCGCAGTAGAAAAGGGCAAGTATCCTCTCTACGAGGGCTCGAAATGGAGCAAGGGCATCTTGCCTATCGATACGGCCAACAAAGAGGCCAAGAAGCTTACTCCGGACCGTGGAGGGCTCTTTGGCTACATCTACGACTGGAACGAGCTACGTGAAAAAGTAAAGCGTGATGGAATGCGCAACGGCTACCTCATGGCAATAGCACCCACCAGCTCCATCTCCATCCTCACAGGCACCACCCAGACCATCGAGCCGGTTTATAAGCGCAAATGGTTCGAAGAGAACCTCTCGGGTCTTATTCCGGTGGTAGTACCAAATCTAAGTGCTGAAACTTGGCAATACTACACTCCGGCCTACGATCTGGATCAGCGCCTGCTCATCAAGGCCGCAGCCGTGCGTCAAAAATGGATCGACCAGGGACAAAGCACCAATATCTTCATCCGACTCGATCGAGCCAGTGGACGCTACCTGCACGAGATCTATACCCTGGCATGGCAGCTGGGACTCAAATCGACCTACTATCTGCGCAGCCAGTCACCCGAAGTGGCTCAGGATGTGGCCGATAGAAGTATGGAGTGTATGGGATGTCAGTGAACCTCCCCCGCTAAACCCTCAGTTATAGCGGGGGCTTCTTTTGCAAGAAGATTTGTAAGGGTGCAAATATACTCTTACAGGCTGGAACACAAGCCCTCTACTTGCTATCTCTTGGATTAGAGAATTGCAAGCTACGCTTTTTCTTAAGATATTTAAAGCCCCATTTACATCGGCATTTATCAGTTTACCGACACTTGATTGAAACAGCCCTCTTTTTACTCTTTTACCTTTATAGCTTTGATGTTTTTGTATCTCTTTAAGTGCTAAAGCATCACATTTAGAAGTATAGGACTCTTCAGTTTCGATTACTTCAATATTATGTTGAGTGGCTCTATATTTGATGTAGTGCAATAGCTTTGAGTGTGGAATTGATAGAAATTTCTCATTATTTTTTCTTCCTAAATCGCACTTTTGCTTCCACTCTTTGTTATAGCCTATTGCAATAGTCTTTATTCCTCTTTCTATTGCAATGTTGATTATTTTTGTAGCCGTTTTATGTAGATAGTCTTTGATATAGTTTTGCCTTCTTGATTGCCAAATATGAAGCTTTTTAAAAAGAGGGCTATTTTTATTCTCTTTTGGGCTTTTGCCTTTTGTGATACTTGATTGCAAAACAGATATTTTTTTGTTGAAATATCTATTCTTGGATTTCAAGGACTTGCCGTCAAGTATCAAAGGCTTATCGTATCTTGTTACGATTGTAGCAAGGTTATCTATCCCTAAATCTATGCCCATAATATCGTCTGTATGATAGTGTTTATAATTTCTATCCCCATCACTATATATAAACGATATTTTGTAGTGCGGTTTATAAGGCAATATGTGCACCTCTTTAATATTTTTATTTATGATGTGTTTGGGAATTTTGAAGTAGATGAAGTTGACATTGTATCGCTCCTTAATATGCTTTGGTAAAGATAGTCTTATATAGCCGTTATCCACTATTTTTAGATGAGCTTTTGTGTAGATTACTTTATAGTGCCCATCTTTATCCAAATATCTTGGAATATGAACTTTGGTATCTTTTTTTACTTTTAACAGTTTAAAAAAGCTTTTAAAAGCATTATCTGCCTGTTTCAAAGTCTGCTGACTTGCGTTAGATGGAAGTCTTTTATACTCATCGCTTGATTTTAGTAGATGATAGACTTTTGTGTAGTTTAGATACTCTTTATGCTCAAAAAAGTGTTGTCTAATGGTGTAGAGTGCTTTATTGTATAAGTCTTTGGAAGCTCTTGTAAGCTCTTTTAAGATGGCAAGTTTTACTCTATTTTTGCTCTTTATGCGATTGTTTGTGGTTAAAAGCACTCCGCACCTTTTAGTTAGTTATATAATAACTAACTAAGCTATAACAAAAATTAAGAAATTGTCAAGTATAATGGTAACAGCCTATCGGCTGACGACCTCTTTTAACCTAATCGCTATGCGATTTAGATGGAGTATTCTCGGTCGGGGGGATAAAAAGAGAGCTTCTTCTAAAAGAGCTCGATATAATTAGTGAAAATATTCGCTTTTGGCACAATCTATTGATAGTGTTACTTTCTGGATTAGGTACACTACCCTTTTTGTTCTCTCAAGGAAAACTTCAATTAAATTGGATGCTTGTGATTATAATCCTTGTGGGGATAGTTGCAATTCTTGTAATTGTACGTGTAATCAAGTATAATCATAGCAAACGAGAGCAAATTTTTAAAAAAATTGAGAGAATACAAAAATGCAAGAAGTAGTCTTTATAACGTTAATTTTATTTATATTTGGAATAATCGTCTATCTTGGATGGCAAAATATCAAAGAGCTCAATTCCTTATGATAAAAATCATCCAAGGCGATATTACCCGCCTGGCAACCGACGCCATCGTCAACGCCGCCAATCCTTCGCTTTTGGGAGGTGGCGGTGTGGATGGAGCGATCCACCGAGCCGCGGGGCCCCAGCTGAAGGAGGAGTGCAAAACCCTTGGAGGTGCGAAGCCAGGTGAGGCCAAGATCACCCACGGCTACAACCTCCCGGCTCGCTGGGTGATCCATACCGTTGGACCCATCTGGCATGGAGGTAGTGAGGGCGAAGAGGAGATTTTGCGGCGCTGCTACGAAAACAGCCTCTGTATCGCCAGAAGCTATGGCCTCCTCTCCATCGCCTTTCCCTCCATCAGTACCGGCGCCTACGGCTACCCCATAGAGCTGGCAGCTCCCGTGGCACTTGACACGATCCAAAAGTTTTTAAAAGAGTGCGCTTACTATGAGATGGAGGTGATCTGCGTACTGCATAGCCAAAAAGACTACCAAATCTATATCGAAACCGCCAAAAAATTAGGAATTGATTATGAATTGTAAAAAAGAGCTCACCCCTTTTGAGTACCATGTGATGTTCGAAAAAGGGACGGAGCCTCCTTTTAGTGGAGAGCTCCTGAATGAAAAAAGAGAGGGGATATATCGGTGTAAATGTTGCGGCCAGCCTCTCTTTCACTCCGGCGCCAAATTCGACTCCGGCACCGGTTGGCCCAGCTTTTGGGCCCCTATCGCGCCCGAGGCGGTAGAGGAGGAGGTGGATACGAGCCACGGGATGGTGCGCACGGAGGTGCACTGCTCCAAATGCAAAGCCCATCTGGGCCATGTATTCCCCGATGGTCCACCACCTACAGGACTACGGTACTGTATCAACTCCGTCTGCTTGGAGTTCGAGCCTACTGAAGATAATTAATACCAATCAAAGTGATAAGCCAATATAATGGTGGCAAAAAAGGAGTCTCATGAAACAGCTTACATTGATGGAGAAGTATCCACTTTTTGTCCTGGAGCTTGCCAAGTCCGAGACCAGCTGTATCGATATCGAGGATATTTTGCATGAGCTCAAAAAGCGTATCGACGCCCACCCGGTAGCGGTCTATATCGCCACTTTCGATCACTATACCCATACCACCAGTCTACCCGAGCACATCATCGACCCAAATATCAAAGCGGCCAAAAATATCGTTTTTTGCTTTGGCAAGGAGCTACCAAAGCCGGAAGTGACCGGAGTGCGACCCAGAAGTATCGGTGTGTGCGATATGGGGGACAGATTTGTACTCAGTTTTCTCGAAGCTCCCAACCCGGTAGCCAACAAAGCGATGGAGGAGTGGGTGCTATCGCTCAAAAAATAACACTCTCCGTTGTTATCCGTCTACTATTGTGGACTATAGCACTTATCGGGGGAGCCATCCTCTCCCTCCTCTACGATCTACGCCATTTCACATCTCTTCTTTTCAACCCCTGGTTTCATCTACTCACCGCCTCTTTGGGTATAGTCCTACTCCAAATGGTCTTTAGGGTAGCGGCGATCGGGGGTCGTACATTGGCCAAATATGGTCGTCAGGGTGACATCCCAAGACTCGAGACCAACAGACTGGTCACCCAAGGGATTTATGGTTGTATGCGCCATCCCATGCTCTTTGGCCTGGCGCTCTTTCCTTTGGCTATCGCGTTGCTGCTTGGCTCACCCACTTTTATCCTCTTTGTAGCACCCTTGGAGGCGATCGTAATCATAACACTCACCTTGACACTGGAGGAGAGGGAGGCCAAAGCCAAGTTTGGCCAAGCCTACGAAGAGTACAGGGCCAAAGTACCGGCTTTCGATATGACATGTCTCAAAAAGTTTTTGCGAAAGCCTCGAAGGTCGTATAAAACTCCACCACTCGCTTGAAGTTCTCGTCGAAACACTCAAATGCCAAATACTCCTCTCCCAAAAGACAGATGCGAATATCGGGCTTTTGGCCAGAATACTTCAAAGCCGCTACCATAAAGATCTCGTTGAGTGTGCCGATGCTTCCCTTTTGGGCGACGAAAAGTTCACTCCCTTCGATCAAGAGCTGCAGCCGCTCATAGAGGCTTTTGGCCACGATTTTGTGGCTAAGATTTGGATTGGGTGGGCGACGAGCTTCGAAAGCTTCGAGGGTGATGCCGATACACTCTCCTGCGGCTCTTTTCACTCCTACACTCACCGCCTCCATCAATCCCCCATATCCTCCACACTTGACCACAAAACCCTTTTTGGCCAAAAGCGCTCCAAGCCGGATCCCCTCTTCGTACTCTTTGGATCCAGGAGCCATCTGGGATGCCCCAAAGGTGGTGGCTACTCTCATTTTTTCTACCTTATGCTAAAATATCTTTTCGTATTGTACAAAAGTTTCTCAAACTTTTTTCAAAAGAGTTTGAAAAGCTTTGGAGGAGAGAAAATGACATACCATCGCAAAAAGATCTACAATCCCGAATCTCACGAGAGCGTCAACGAGCGCCAAGTCTTCGGTGGCGATCCTACCGGGATTTTCGAGCTCAACAAGATCAAGTACCAGTGGGCCTACAATCTATGGGAGATGATGCTGGCCAACACCTGGTTTCCCAAAGAGGTGGATATGACCCAGGATGCGAGGGACTACAAGCTCTTAACAGACGCGGAGAAGCTGGCCTACGACAAGGTGCTGGCTCAGCTGATTTTCATGGATAGCCTCCAGACCAACAACCTCATCGACAACGTCAACCCCTACATCACGGCTCCCGAGATCAACCTCATCCTGGTACGCCAAGCCTTCGAGGAGGCGCTGCACTCCCAAAGCTACGCCGTGATGGTGGATAGCATCAGCCAAAATACCGACGAGATCTACGAGCTGTGGCGAGAAGATCTGCAACTCAAACAAAAAAACGACTACATCGCCCAGGTCTACGAGGAGCTGGCGGCCAAGCCGAGTGACGAGAATATCGTCAAGGCGATGTTTGCCAACCAGATTCTGGAGGGGATCTACTTTTATAGCGGCTTTACCTACATGTACACCCTCGCTCGCAGCGGCAAGATGCTGGGCAGCGCTCAGATGATCCGCTTCATCCAGCGTGACGAGGTGACGCACCTGCTCATTTTCCAAAACATGATCAACACCGTCAAAAAGGAGCGCCCAGAGCTTTTTACCAAAGAGCTGATCGACGATGTGTACAAGATGTTCGAAGGGGCTGTGGATCTGGAGACCAGCTGGGGACGCTACATCACCCAAGGCCAGATCCTTGGTCTCACAGACGAGATTATCGACCAATACATCCGCTACCTCGCCGACGACAGGCTCAAAAGGGTAGGGCTCGAGCCCATGTACAACGTGGAGCACCCCATCAAATGGGTGGATGACTTTGCCAAGTTCAACGACCAAAAGACCAACTTTTTTGAAGGCAACGTAACCAACTATTCCAAAGGAAGCCTCGATTTCGATGACTTTTAGTGCTATACAGATACGGACCACCGAAGACTTCGATCAAAATCTAAGAAGGCTCAAGCGATATATCGCCAAAAGTGGCGATATCGTAGTAGCACCAGAAGTGGTACTCACAGGCTTTGCTTATGAGCGCTTCGAGGAGGCTGCCGATTTTGGCCAAAAGGCACTGCAGGAGCTGCTGCCACTATCCAAAGATCGCCTCATCTGCTACACACAGATCGAAAAAAGAGATAAAAAATTTTTCAATATCGCCAAAGTGCTTTATCAAGAGCGTGTCATCCATGAGCAGCCAAAAGTGAAGCTCTTCAAATTTGGCGGCGAGACCGACTACTTCACTCCAGGCTCTATAGAGGAGGTGCAGCTTTTTAAGGCGATGGGGCTGAGGATCGGGCTGCTAATCTGCTTCGAGCTTCGCTTCATCGATATATGGCAGCGCCTTCGCGGGGCCGATCTTATTTTGCTGCCGGCCATGTGGGGAAGGCCGCGCAAACGCCACTTCGAACAATTAAGCGAGGCACTTGGACTCATGCACCAGTGCTTTTTGATAGCCGCCAATAGTGCCAACGATGATATGGCCAAAAGTAGTGCCATCATCGATCCCTTTGGAGTGGCGTACCGAGATGATCGGCGAGCACTCCTTTCTCAAAAGGTGGATCTGGCTCAGATCGAAAAGATGCGCCGCTACATGGATGTGGGACTATGAAGATCTCCCATATAGAGGCACAAAAGTGTAGACGTCTTGCCCAAAACATCGACGAAGTTTTTGCCTTGGAGCCCAAAATATTCCAAGCCTTTGCTACAATCCCCCGCGAGCTTTTCGTGCCTTTGGGTTTTCGCCACCACGCCTACAAGCTCGATGCCCTGCCTATCTCTGGTAGCCAGTGGATCAGTTCGCCACTGACCGTGGCCAAGATGACCCACTACCTACGTCCCATAGGAGCCGACAGTGTACTGGAGATCGGGTGTGGCAGCGGATATCAAGCGGCGATTCTCAGCTGTCTTGTGCGCCGGGTCTTTAGCGTGGAGCGGATCGAGCGGCTGGTCCACCAGGCCAAGCAGCGCTTCAAGGAGCTTGGCATCACCAACGTCCATGTGCGCTACGCCGACGGGAGGCTTGGATGGAAGGAGTTCGCTCCCTATGAGAGGATACTTTTTTCCACTGCTATCGAGGAGGTGCCTCAGACCATCTTCGATCAATTGAGCCAAGGGGGTATCCTGGTCGCTCCCATCATCCAAAAAGACCAGCAAGTTATCACCAGGTTCGTCAAAGATGAAAGAATCTACAAAGAGGAGCTGGAGAGTTGTCTCTTTATCGACGCTAAAGCGGGAGTGGAGTGAGAGTATTTCAAATTTCTTAAATCTTAGCAATGGTATCATTTGTAAACCAAGCAAGGAGAGAATATGGCCCAGCGACGCGAAATCGATATGAGTAGTCCGGAGTTTTTGGAAGAGATCGAAAAGACCAAAAAATTCACCGACAAAGTGTGCAAGCAGTTTGGATGGGTCTACAATCCAAACGAAGAGGTGAACGAAGGTGTCATCATGGGACTGGCCCGTCACAAATTGATGTACGGCAAGCGCTTTTGCCCCTGTTTCATGGTGATCGAAGAGGATGGAAAGTTCAAAAGCGCGGATGATCGGATATGCCCGTGCAAGCCGGCGATCGAGCACGAAATCCCAGAGGAGGGCAAGTGCCACTGCGGGATATTTTGCACACCCGAATATGCCAAAACCCACTCTTCGTAGGGTTTGCAAAATTTAGCCAAGAAGTGTTACAATTGCGTTACAAATCACTCAAAGAAGGTCAAAATGGAAATAAACGATTTTGACAAACTTGGCATCGAAGATGTCAAGAAGGTCTACTACAATCCAGACTACGAAACACTCTTTCAAAAAGAGCTCGAACAGCAAGAGGGCGTAGAGACAAGCCTCGGCGCCGTAGCGGTAGATACGGGGATCTTTACAGGAAGAAGCCCCAAGGACAAATACTTCGTCAAGCAGCCGCCAAGCGAAAAATATATCGCATGGGGCGATATCAACCAACCCATCTCCAAAGAGATTTTCGACGAGCTTTTCCAAAAGACCAAAGAGTACCTAAGCGGTAAAGAGCTCTATATCATGGATGCCTTCGCCGGAGCCAGCGACGAGAGCAAAAAGGGTATTCGAGTAGTGACCGAGATCGCCTGGCAAGCGCACTTCGTCAAAAATATGTTCATCCGCCCCACCGAAGAGGAGCTCAAGAACTTCCATCCAGACTTCACACTCTACGTAGCGGCCAATCTCAAGAACGAGCGCTACAAAGAGCACGGCCTCAACTCCGATGTCTTCATCATTTTCAATATAGAAGAAAACATAGCCATCATCGGTGGTACCTGGTATGGTGGAGAGATCAAGAAGGGGATCTTTTCGATGATGAACTACTGGCTGCCGCTGGAGGGCAAGCTCAGTATGCACTGCTCCGCCAATATCGGAGACAAAGAGGACGTGGCGCTCTTTTTTGGCCTCAGCGGTACTGGCAAGACCACACTCAGCGCCGATCCCAACAGACGCCTCATCGGCGACGACGAGCATGGATGGGACGATCATGGGGTCTTCAACTTCGAAGGGGGTTGCTACGCCAAAGTCATAGGCCTCGATAAAGAGAAAGAGCCCGATATCTACAGCGCCATCAAACGTGACGCTCTGCTGGAAAACGTAGTGGTCAAAGAGAATGGCGAAGTGGACTTCGAAGATGCGTCAAAGACCGAAAACACCAGAGTCAGCTACCCGATCTATCATATCTGCAAGCACAAAGAGGATCTCCAAGGACCACACCCTAAAAACATCATCTTCCTCAGCGCCGACGCCTTTGGAGTACTGCCGCCTGTGAGTAAGCTGACAAAAGAGCAGGCGATGTACTACTTCCTCAGTGGCTATACCGCCAAAGTGGCTGGGACGGAGCGGGGTATCACCGAGCCGGTAGCTACCTTTAGCGCCTGTTTTGGAGAAGCCTTCTTGCCACTGCATCCGACGGTCTACGCCAAGCTTTTAGGTGAGAAAATCGACGAGCACGGCGTCAATGTCTATCTGGTCAATACCGGCTGGACGGGCGGCCCCTATGGCGTGGGCAAGCGGATGAGTCTGCCTGCAACGAGAGCTTGTATCAACGCGATCCTCGATGGCTCTATTAATGAAGCAGAATTTGAAACTCTGCCTATTTTCAATCTCGCCATCCCCAAAAGTGTCAAAGGGGTCGACAGCACTATCCTCAATCCCCGCAACACCTGGGAGGACAAAGAGGCCTACGACAAACAGCTCGAACACCTGGCCAAACTCTTCATCGAAAACTTCAAACGGTACGAAGGCTACGGCAACTTCGACTACTCCCAAGCTGGCCCACAGCTCTAATCAAAGCCCCTTTTGGGGCACTTTATAAACTTAGCTTAACTATTCATTAAAATATTCTCATTTTGCAACTGCTCCTATTTTCATTATAATTCATCCAAAATAATACTACCAATAAGGATGGCTTATGAATATTCCAAAGCGACTTGGATGGATTCCAGGAGGTATCGCTCTTGCGCTGCTTATCTGGTTCACCTTCTCCACCATCGGTGCCGACAGACCTATTGGTGCATCGACTGGGATCGCCTATATGGGAGCGTGGTTTTTTGGTCTGCAAGAGAGCGAATATTTCCAACAGATCAAAAAGAGCGGTAGCTGGGAGGTGATCTTTTTGATAGGAGTGCTTATCGGTGGCTTTTTGACTTCAGTTTTCATCACCAAGACTTTCAAGTTTCGTATCGTGCCACCTCTATGGAAAAAGCACAAAAACAACTCTCCAGCTTCTCGCCTCATTTGGAGTTTCATCGGGGGATTCATGGTGGTCTTTGGTGCCAGGCTGGCTGGTGGATGTACCAGCGGACACTTCCTCAGTGGTGCCAGCCAGACGGCTGTGAGTGGCCTGATTTTCGGTGGTGTGGCGATCGTGGTACTTATCGCTACCGGTAGACTCTTTTACAAAAATCTCTAAGGAGCCGATATGGATTTCAATATCGTAGAGTTTTTCACTCAGACCATCGATCTGGTCCAAAAGCAGCATCACGGCTCTATCCCCTTGATCCTCTTCATCGGGATAGTTTTTGGTGTGATTATCCAGTGGACGAGAGTGGATACTTTCGACAAGATTGCAGGTTTTGCTATGCTGCATGGCTTCAAGGTGCCCAAAATGCTCTTTTTTTCTATCGGTATCGCTTCGATTGGTCTTTATTTCATGATCAAGATGGGATGGGCCCACTACCATATCAAGCCGATCATGCTTGGAGGATTGATTATAGGAGGAGTGATCTTCGCTATCGGGATGGCGATCCTTGGCCTTTGTCCAGGTACCGGTCCGGTGGCCGTGAGCGAGGGCAACATCGATGTCTTTACAGGCCTCATCGGTGGACTTTTGGCTGGAGCTTTGTTCACCTATCTCTATCCAGATCTCAAGGCGATCATGGGACCGGACTACGGCAAGCTCACTCTGGCCCAACTGGTAGGGCACGACTGGTTTATCTTCGTTTATGGAGTAGCCCTCATAGTGATCGCTTTCTTGCTGCCAAATCGTGAAGTGGAAGAGGAGGTAGGGGAGATCTGATGGAGAGTTTGGATACGATCCGAAAGATTGTTCAAGACTCTGAGGCTCTTCTCATCACAGCAGGTGCTGGGATGGGGGTAGATAGTGGGCTGCCAGACTTTCGTGGGAATGAAGGCTTTTGGAGAGCCTATCCACCTTTGGCCAAACTTGGGATCTCCTTTGAGCAGATGGCAAATCCCGAGTGGTTCGAAAAAGATCCCGCTCTTGCCTGGGCCTTTTACGGCCATAGACTCCATCTGTATAGAGCTACCACTCCTCACGAAGGCTTTCAAATCTTGCTGGGTCTTGCCGAAAACAAAAAGAACAACTACTTTGTCTTCACCTCCAACGTAGACGGCCAGTTTCAAAAGGCGGGCTTTAATGAAGAGAAGATCTACGAGATCCACGGCTCCATCCACTATCTGCAGTGCCTCTACAACTGTACAGACGATATTTGGCCAAACGAAGAGGATGTGGAGGTGGATATGGAGAAGTTTCGAGCTCTACGCTATCCTCACTGCAGACATTGCGGCCAGGTGGCCAGACCAAATATCTTGATGTTTGGTGATTGGGGATGGAACCCAAAGCGGGCTGCCAAGCAAGAGCAGCGATACAACGAGTGGCTCGAAGCCAACCGAGATAAAAAGATGGCCATCGTCGAAATAGGAGCCGGCACCGCAATCCCAACGGTACGCATGGAAGGGGAGCGAATTGCTGCACAGTTTCCAAAAGCTACGCTCATTCGTATCAATCCAAGAGAGTATCAGATAGACAAAACTCTTGGATTTAGCTTGCCGATGGGTGGCTTGGAGGGAATAAAGGCTATTGCTTCTTCTCCAACAGATTATTCCCGTTAGCGAGCCCCAGGAGTTTCTCTTCTTGCTCTTTGCTTAGATTGCCGCTGGCTACCGCGTCGATGAGCTTGCCGGCTATCTGGGCTTGCAGCTCTCTTTCTCTCATAGCCATCTCCTTTTCATGTAGGGCCTCTTGCAAGCGCATCTTCTCCAGCTCTATTTTTTCTTTGTAGGCTTGGTAGCGCTTGAAAGCGAGATAGGCTACGATCAAAAAGACCAAAAAGCCAAGCAGCGCATAGAGCAGCATCTTCTTTTTGACCTCTACCATCTGCTTTTGGGGAGCTACCGCCACCTCCTCTTTTTTTATCTCGCTTTGGCTTTTGATTTGGGTCTGCTCCTTTTTGATCTTTTGCACATCCACCGCCTTTTTGTACTCATACTCCGCCACCTTTTGGGTGGTCTGGGCTTTGAGGCGCTCCTTTTGCAGCTCCAGGCGCTGATTTTTGTCGAAGACGTAAGGATTTTGACGCTCCATCAATACTTTGAAATAAGCACTCTTGTTCCCCTCGGCCAATCCAAAAACAGCCAGAATCATCACAGCTATCCACAACCGCATCCACTCCTCCTACACTCCTATGGATAGAGCATATAATACCATATCTTCGGTACCCAAAAACTCCTGCACCTCCTGATCATAAAAGGCTCCGATCCCGCTACAGCCGATCTTTTGGTACTCGCTGGCGATATAGCAGCGATGCCCTATATGGCCCGCTTTTTGCATCATGGGACAGTAGTTTTGGCCCTCTCCTGTGAGGAAAAAGGTGACCGCACTCTGGCTTCCCAAAGCTTGCTCCAAGCACAGATACCCAGCCTTGGCCCGAAAATCCCCCTCTTTTATGAGCTTCCCATCCTTGTACAGCCCCCTTGGCATATCCTTTACATTATTGACCACATACCAGATCCTCACCTCTTCGTCGCAGTCGCTGGGAATCGGCTGGCGCATAAAATCCAGCACGAACTTCAGCTGCGCCTTTTGGATAGGATAGCCTTTAAAATCTCTGATAGAGCGCCGTTGCACCACCACCTCATCCAGCCGCTCTTTGACAAAGGGCATCTTGGGGTAGCGAAAGTTTGGACGGCAGTGACGTAGCGCTCTTGTAGCCTCCATCGCCGCTTCGATCATCTCGTTTGGCTCGAAGGTTTTGGTCCCATCCACGAAGGACAATCTCATGCGAAGCTCTCTTGCTTGTGTAGATTTGGGTACTCCTACGATAGCGCTGCTTACAAAGCTCTCCTTTTGGCCAAAACCGAAACGCTCATTGAGCGTGGCTATATCGAAATCGTAGTGGATATGGTAGGCGTGGTCGTACAAAAACGCACTGATCTCCAAAGCCCCCAGAGCGTGGCCGGCATCGAGCAGGCAGTAGCGGTAGGCTCTGTTTTTGTATTTCCAGCTGGAGCGGTAGTAGATGGTGGAGTAGAGCACCAAGAAGCCTTTAATTTGTCGCTTGTCGTGGAAATAGACCTCCACTCCCTCATCTTTGGCCAAAACATGGAGCAGCCGCACTCCCCCATGGGCCACGTCGAAATGGTAGATCCCATCCTCGAACCCCTCCACCTCTCGTATCTGCAAGTATATCTCGGTAGGATACAAGGCCCCCGCACTTGGGATGGTGCGCAGGTAGTACTCTACGCCTGGATAGCTCTTTTTGGCGTCGATCCCGCCAAGATAGTAGATAAATTTGTGCGTTGGGTTGTCCAGATCCAATGGGACGAGGGGATACTCCTCGTAGATTTTGAATGGGCTTGGCTGCATGGACCAGTCAAGCCCACGGGAGGGCTGGCGCACACTCCAGTAGGAGTGCTCAGTCGCCTTATGATAGGTAGCGCTCATAGCACCCCTCCAAGAAGCTCGCCACTTGGCCAAAAATCTCCTCCTCGCACTGGGGGATCAGCGCTTTGTATTTTTCATAATTTTTCCACACCTTTTGGGCGTTTTGCACTCGTCCCAGCCGATTGAGCTCCAGAGCCACCGAAGCGTTGATGAATCCTTTGAGCACCAACATTTTAGGCTCTTTGGACTTTCTATGGGGAAACCACACATCTTCCAGTACCTCATGCGCTTCGTAGAAATCTTCGTTTTTTATCAGCTCCATAAACTCTTGACACGCTTTTTGCATGACTCTCCTTTGGCAATACTATACCAAAGCCAAAATGTAATGAAGCTAATCGCTGCAATGTAATCGCCGCAATATAACAAGAAACATAACTTGGTCTAAAAAGTTATCTTTACCCGTCAGTTTTTTACCGTTTCTAAACTCTTTAACCACTTCGTCAAAATCAAATCTCTTTATATTCTATCGGATTGACACGGAATTTCTAACACTCCCTGGATAAACTGCAGGACTACTCCTACGATGTCGTCTCTCGAAAGAGTTGAGATTCTTGGCATATATTTAGCAATATTTTTCTAAAAATCGCTTACTGCTTAGCACTTCAATTTCCCCATTTTTCACAAAATCTTTGTCATTTGTGACAATCACATCACATGCCAAATTTTTAGCTACGATATATTGGACGCTATCTTCAAAATCGTTATTTTCCAGTGATAACGCTTCTTCTATTACTGCATTGTCTGCACCGACTATTGTAAACGTACCACTCAGAAGCTGGATAAACTCTTGTATATTTTTCATCTGCTTTTTGGCCACATAATCGATATTCAAAACAGTAATATCCAGTACATAGCCACTCCATCGACCATTGGCAACTCCATCTAAAATCTCGAGTGCCTCGTTATACAATTCCCTTTTCAAAAGTAGATCCAAAAATACATTGGTATCTATAAAAATTTTCATTTGACGATCTCATTGTATCTTGCATCGTCGGTTTCGAAATCTTCATCCAAGATACCAACAAATTTATCAAAAGAATTCTTCTGAGATCTTTTTTTCAACAATTTCTCATACTCTTCATACGGGATCAAGACAGCCTTTTTCTTGGCAGTTTTTTTATCGATGATGAGTACTTTTTTATTCAATATCTTCGTAAACTGCGACTGTGCTTGTGCAATACCGAGTTCTATCATATCTTGTCCTTTTAAAATATATATGTACATATATGATAGCATAAAATGTTGTAGCTCTGGTACAAAATGAGATTTTGATACCGAAGGGGCAAGAGCCTACCACCCCCAGATATGGATATTGCCCGCAGCGAAGGACTCCTTGGCACGTTCAGACGCTCCTTTTAGGCGGATTTCATACTTTTTTGGAGTTGTCGTGAAATCTTTGGCCCAAAAGCTTCCCAAAAGTATATATCAAAATATCTTGATATATTGATGTTTTTATGGTATTATAAAATGCAAAGGAGTGCCTATGGAGGAGTTTTTGCAAGTTTCGGGCGCACTGTACGATGAGACAAGAGTGAAACTGCTCAAGTTTTTGCTAACACACGGGCCATCGTGTGTCTGTGAACTGCAACACTCCTTCGGGATGATCCAGTCCAGGCTCTCACGGCATCTGAGAATCTTGAAAGATGCCGGCTTTTTGAAAAGCGAAAAGAGGGGAAGATGGACCTACTATGGCCTCAACGAGGAGCTCGATAGCTGGCGAGAGTGTGCTATCGAAGCGATAGAGCGGCTCTGTATCGATTTACCCCAAATGCCAAGGAGATGCAAAGTGTGAAAAAGGTATTGATTTTGTGTACTGGCAATAGCTGCCGATCGATCCTGGCCGAGGGGCTCGTCAACAAGTACCTACCAGCTGTTTTGGCCAAAAGTGCAGGGAGTCGTCCCAAGGGCGAAGTGAACGAAAATGCAAAAAAAGTCTTGGAGCAAGAAGAAGCCTGGAGCGAGGAGTATCGCTCCAAAAGCATGGATGAGGTGATGGATGAGGATTTCGACCTGGTGGTGACGGTCTGTGACAACGCAAAGGAGTCATGTCCCACCTATCCATCGAAGACTCAGGTGATCCATGTGGGCTTCGAAGATCCAGAAGGGAAACCCTTCGAGGCCTTTTTGGATCTGGCACAAAAAATGAAAAAAGAGTTGTTACCAATTATCGAGGAGAGGCTATTTGGAGATCAAGATTTTGAGCAAGGGCTGCGAAAAGGGCCACATGCTTGAGCAAAACGTAAAAAAAGCGGTAGATCAAAAAGGAGTCTACGCAAAAATCATTCATATCAAAGATTCCAACGAACTCATACGACATGGCATCAACGAGACCCCAGCTCTATTGATCAACGATTCGCTGATCGCTATGGGGGAGATACCCGATCCCGAAGAGATCCAGATCTATCTGGATTGATGATGCTATTAGCCCTGACGACTTTTTTCCTGACACTTTTACTGGTGATCTGGCAGCCAAAAGGGCTGCAGATCGGCACCAGTGCCATGCTTGGAGCTCTCGCTGCCTTGGCTTTGGGAGTGGTGAGCTGGAGCGATGTGCTGGAGGTAATCTCCATCGTTTGGGACGCCACCTTGGCCTTTATCGGGATCATCATCCTCTCGATGGTACTGGATGAGATCGGATTTTTCGAGTGGGCAGCACTCAAGATGGCCAAGCTCAGCGCTGGCAGTGGCTCCAAGCTCTTTATCTACTCCTTGGTGCTTGGGGCGGTGGTAGCCGCTTTTTTCGCCAACGACGGTGCGGCACTGATCCTCACGCCTATCTTGCTCTCAAAGATGAAGATCTTGCGACTGGATCACAAGGCACTCTTTGCATTCGTCATGGCCGGGGGATTCATAGGCGATAGCGCCTCCAATCCCCTGGTCATCTCCAATCTGACCAACATCCTCACCGCAGACTATTTTCATATCGGCTTTTGGGAATATGCCAAACATATGTTTTGGCCAAATCTTTTGAGTATTCTCGCCTCTATCGTAGTACTCTATCTCTATTTTCGCAAAAGCATCCCCAAAAAAGTGGATATCTCCATCCTCAAAGATCCAAAAGAGGTGATCAAAAGCCCTGTGATGTTTTGGCTGAGCTGGCTCTTTTTGGCTCTTTTGCTTCTTGGGTATTTCATAGGCGATCTGTATCATATCCCCATCTCCATCTTCGCTCTTGGCGGAGCACTGCTCTTTTTGGCCTTGGGAGCGAGATTCAAAGCCGTCAAACCACTTATGACACTCAAAATAGCTCCATGGCAGGTGGTATGGTTTAGTATCGGGCTGTATGTGGTGGTCTTTGGGCTCAAAAATGTGGGGCTTACAGAACAACTCGCCAAAATCATCCTCTACTTCCAATCCCAGGGCCAACTCCACGCAGTCTATGGCACTGGCTTTTTGGCCGCACTTTTAAGTGCCGTGATGAACAATATGCCAACTGTGATGATAATGGATATCGCTTTGGAGCACGCCCATGCGGCCCATCTCGCATATGCCAATATCCTGGGCTGCAACCTTGGACCCAAAATGACCCCCATCGGCTCCTTGGCCACACTGCTGTGGCTCCATGTCTTGGCCAACAAAGGTGTCAAAATCGGCTGGGGCGAATATATGAAAGTGGGAGTCGTGATCACACCTCCCGTACTGGCGGTGGCGCTCTTAGGACTTCTCCTAAAGTAATGTGCTACAATTGCTTCAAAGGAGCGAATCGTGAAAAAGTTACTGGCATCGATACTTTTATGTACGCTGCTTTTTGGCCAAGAACGCCTTTTGGTCTTTGCCGGCAGTGCCAGCAAACCGGCCACCGAAGAGGCGGCAAAAGCCTTTGAAAAAAAGAGTGGTATCAAAGTGGATCTGCTCTTTGGTGGTAGCGGCTATGTGCTCTCGCAGATGAAGCTCTCCCATCAGGGCGATCTCTACTTTCCAGGCAGCTCGGACTATATGCAGATCGCAAAAGCCCAGGGCCTCGTGGATCCAAAAAGTGAAAGGATCGTGGTCTACCTGGTACCCGCCATCAACGTTCCCAAAGGCAATCCAAAACAGATCCACTCTTTGGCCGATTTGGCCAAACCTGGCATCAAAGTGGCCATCGCCAACCCAGAAGGGGTCTGTCTGGGCAGCTATGCCGTGGAGATTTTGGAAAAAAACTTCACTCCAAAGCAAAAAGCGCAATTTCGTAAAAACCTGGTGGGCTATACAGGATCGTGCGCCAAGACGGCCAACGCCGTAGCTCTGGGGCAAGCCGACGCGGTAATAGGCTGGAGAGTCTTTGAGCATTGGAATCCCGATCGCATCGAGACAATCCCTCTAAAACCCAATGAGATCGTACGTATCGGCTACATACCCATCGCTATATCCAAATACTCTTCTCATCCGAAGCTGGCTCAAAAATTTATCGATTTTCTCACATCCTCTGAGGGTCAAAAGATCTTCACCAAATATCACTACTTCGCCTCACCCAAAGAGGCCGAGGCCTACATAGGAGCCAAAAAACCGATAGGCGGAGTCTACCATCCGCCAAAAGAGTGGCTACGATGAGGCGACTCTTCGTCGCTTCGGCTCTTTTGGTCTTGCTTTTGTATGGAGGGCTGATTCTTTCTATTTTTTACTTTTTCGATACCTCCACACTTTGGCAAAGCCTCACTTCCGATCGCATCCTCTTTGCTATCAAAACCTCCTTGCTCGCCGCCACTTTGGCTACCATTTTGGCCCTTCTTATCGCCATTCCGGCTGGCTACGCTCTTTCACGCTACGATTTTTGGGGCAAAGGGGTGGTGGATAGCCTGCTCGAATTTCCCATGATCGTCTCTCCAGCAGCCCTTGGAGCGATACTGCTGATCTTTTTCAACAATCCCTTGGGCAGCTGGATCCAAGAGCATTTTATCACCTTTATCTTTAGCTTTGCTGGGGTCGTATTGGCCCAGTTTGTGACCATCACGGGAGTGGCTACCAGATTTGCCAAGGCGGCTTTTGACGAGGTGGACGAGGAGCTGGAGCGCACCGCCCAGGTTCTTGGAGGCTCCAAGAGCTTCGTTTTTCGCAGCGTCACTCTCCCTTTGGCCAAACGGGGACTCATAGCCGCAGCGATCCTCTCCTGGGCCAAAGCCTTGGGGGAGTTTGGAGCCACCCTCACGATCGCCGGTACCATGCCCTTTCGCACCGAGACTCTGCCCATCTCGATCTATCTGCATCTGGAGATGGCCGATATCGAAGGGACGGTGGCGCTGATAGTGCTGCTGCTAGCCTTTGGACTGGGGGCACTTGGAGTGACCAAAAAGCTGATAGGAAAAGCGAAGTGGTCTTGATAGAAGATCTATACTACCTCCAAGGTGGCTTTAGGCTCCATATCGAGCATCTTCATCTCCAAGCCCACCACTGCCACGCTCTACTGGGACCCTCGGGAGCTGGCAAGAGTACGCTGCTGCATCTGCTTTTGGGACTCAAAGAGCCACGAAAGGGTGACATTGTGGTAAAGGGTCGCACGATATTGCATCTGCCGCCCCACAAGCGCGGCTTTGGCTACGTACCTCAGCATCTGGCCCTCTTTCCTCATTTGAGCGTAGAAGAAAACATCCACTATCCACTCAAAGCTCAAAAGAG
>JALWZJ010000073.1 GCA_027002625.1 Campylobacterales bacterium | reverse complement strand
GTCGCATTGGCCTGGGGATCGGCATCAATGAGCAGTACATTCTTCCCCTCTTTGGCCAAAGAGGCTGCCAGGTTGACTGCTGTGGTAGTCTTGCCCACTCCCCCTTTTTGGTTGGCTATGGCTATAATCTCTCTCATCTTGGGGTGTATATCCTTTCTCCTCGTACTATCAATGCACCATCCTCGGCCAGCGAGGCCTCCTCGAGCCCAACCACACGATTACCTATATGTGTCGTAAACGCCTTGCTTTTATGAAATTCTATCTTATATTTGCTAAAAATTTGCTTCCATTGGATTTTAGACGAAAGAAGCGCAAAGTACTCCTCCAAAAGCTCTTGGTGATCTATCGCAATATCCAAAACGGCAAAATTTTGGGGAGCTTCATGGGTATTGAGTCCTATGCCGCAGACCAGCGTCTCACTCACTTTTTGGGTGATACATCCGCCACATTTTTTGTGATCGATATACAGATCGTTGGGCCATTTGAGCCATATCTTTGAGCCCTTTTTGGCCAATACCTCTTTGAGTAAAAACATGAAGTATAAAGCTGCCGACTGGAGTGGTAGATCTTTTGGCAAATCCCTCATCGAAAGAGCGAAAGAAAAAAAGAGATTGCCCTCTTGGCCTATCCAGCTGTTACCTCTGCTACCGATTCCAGCTTCTTGCTTGGTGGTGCAGTAGGCGACAGGGGGCTGGACTCTTTTGCTTTTGATATCTTCCACCAGCCGTTTTTGGGTGGAGTCGAGCAGATCAAACCAGCATATCTCCAACACCGATCCTTTTGCCTCTGATATACGCAGCCGCATCCATCTCCTTTTTGGAAGGGGGCTGTACTCGCACCACCTTGATACGCCCTTTGGCACATCCTACCACCACTCCATCAGGCTCGATCGCCAAAATCTCTCCTGGAGTGTTGGAGCTGGCGGTATCGACAAGCTCTATTTTTTTGAGTTTGAGGCCGCTTGAGAGAAATATTCCCGGCCAGAGGATGAAGGCTCGATATTTGTTGTAAATCTTTTGGGCGTCGTCGAAGGATACAAGCCCGTCACTCTTTTTGATCTTTTTGCAATAAGTCGCATCCACATCCCATTGGGGAAGGGCCTGGAGACTCTCGTATCTTCGTAATACCTGTGGAGTGAGTTTGGCCGCCAGATCGGCGAGTGTATCAAAAAGAGTCAGAGCCGTATCCCCAGGCTCGATCGGATAGACCGAATAGGCCAGAATATCGCCCGTATCGAGCCCCTCGTCCATCAGCATCGCCGTCACTCCCGTGATCTTTTCACCCTCGAGCAGTGCCTGCTGGATAGGGCTGGCACCTCTATATTTTGGTAGTAGTGAAGCATGGAGATTGATACATGGAGCGATGGAGAGGATACTTTTTGGCAGGATCTGACCGTATGCCGCCACGACAATAAAATCGGGCTTCAACGCTTCAATTTTTTGGGCGATTTCAGGCGATTTGAGTGTAGGAGGCTGAAATATAGGGATGTCTTTAGCGCTTTCTATCAAAAATCGCTTTACATCCGGGGGTGTGAGTACTTGCTTGCGTCCCACCGGTTTGTCTGGCTGGGTAAAGACTCCCACCACTTCAGCGCTTT
>JALWZJ010000072.1 GCA_027002625.1 Campylobacterales bacterium | reverse complement strand
ACGCAACTCTTTGTAACGCATCGAGCTCCTTTGTATTTTTGATAAAATAGCGAAAATCTTTTTAAAGGCAGATTATGGGACAAACTATCACCGAAAAGATCTTTAGCGACCATGTAGGCAAAGAAGTAAAAGCTGGCGAGATCGTCGAATGTGAACTGGATATGATCATCGGCAACGACATCACCACGCCCATCTCCATCAAAGCCTTCCGTGAAAGCGGCGCCAAGAGACTTGCCAAACCGGACAACTTCGCCATCGTGCTGGACCATTTCATCCCGGCCAAAGATATCGCCAGTGCCAACCAGGCCAAAATCAGCCGAGAGTTTGCCTACGAGCACAATCTCAAGCACTTCTTCGACGAAAAGGATATGGGCATCGAGCATGCCCTCTTGCCAGAAAAGGGGCTGGTAGTCCCAGGTGACGTGATCATCGGAGCCGATAGCCACACCTGTACCCACGGAGCCCTGGGAGCTTTCGCCACCGGGATGGGCAGTACCGACCTGGCCTATGGGATGATCACGGGCAAGAACTGGTTCAAGGTGCCAAGTACTATCAAGGTGGTCTATACCGGCAAGCTTGGAGAGTATGTGTATGGCAAAGACCTCATACTCGAGCTCATCCGCCGTATCGGTGTGGACGGAGCACTCTACAAAGCACTGGAATTTACCGGAGACACCATCGAAAATCTCGATATGGACGGACGCTTCAGTCTGTGCAATATGGCGATAGAAGCGGGAGCCAAAAACGGCATCATCGCCGTGGATGAAGTGACCAAAGCCTTCTTGGCCGATAAAGAGCTGGCACGCGAGCCCAAATACCACTATAGCGACGAGGACGCCGAGTATGAAAAGGTGATCGAGATCAATGTGAACAGCCTCGAGCCTGTCATCGCTTTTCCTCATCTGCCAAGCAACGGCCGACCTATCAGCGAAGCGGCCAAGATGGATCTCAAAGTGGACCAGGTCTTTATCGGTAGCTGCACCAACGGGCGTCTTAGCGATATCGCCATCGCAGCCGAGATCCTCAAAGGGCGCAAAGTGGCTCGCCATACCCGTATGATCGTCACGCCTGCCACACAAAAGATCCTCAAAGAGGCTGAAAAGCATGGCTACATCGATATCCTCATCGACGCCGGTGCAGTGGTCTCCAACCCCACCTGTGGGGCCTGTCTGGGCGGATATATGGGGATCCTCGCCGACAACGAGCGGTGTGTGAGCACCACCAACAGAAACTTCGTCGGTCGTATGGGAGCACGTACCAGCGAGATCTATCTGGCCAACTCCGCCGTGGCGGCAGCCAGCGCGGTAGCTGGGAAGATCGCCGATCCAAGAGAGTTATGAAAATAGATGCGCTTAAGGCTAAAATAGAGAGGTTTAAAGAACTCTTCAAAGCTATTATCTACTCTATTTTGGCTATAATTACCGGTATAGCAACTCTTGTTTACAATATTTTGACACATAAAACGCCTCCCTATATGATAATTATGGGAGGTATCGGACTTATTGTAGTTTTTTTACTCATTATTGTTGGCAAAGCAATTTGGTATAAATTTGATGAATTAGAAAAGGAATTGGAAAATGTTTAATGTAATCGCAGGGTTTGCACTACTAGTAGCGACAGCAGCAACACTTGTTTACATGTTTTGGACTTTCATGCCAAAAACAAGACAGTGATCCTCTTCGATCTCAAAACTCTTGGAAGCCTCACGACCGGTCGACTTATAGAACGCAAAAACCGTTTCCTCGCCACTGCCATAGTCGATGACGAAATCAAAAAAGTCCACATCGCCGATACGGGCAGACTCGAAGAGATCCTCACGCCAAACCGTCAGCTACTGCTTTTGTACAATCGCCCCGGCCTCAAGACAGACTACACCCTCATCGCCGCCAAAATGGAAGAGGGATGGGTACTCGTCAATACCAAGCTCCACTCCCCTATCGCCGCCCGAGCCATCGAGCAAGGGGTACTGGGTTTCAAGCCAAAAACTATCCAAAAAGAGGTCATTTTTGGCCAAAGCCGTCTCGATTTCAAGGTAGACAATACCTATATCGAACTCAAAGGCTGCTCTTTGGTCCAAGATGGGCTCTGTCTTTTTCCCAATGCGCCCACCTCACGGGGTGTCAAGCATATAAAAGAGCTGATTTGCATCAAGGAAAAGGGATTTGGGGCGATTCTTTTGATAATGGCGCTTAGAAGATGTAGATGTTTTCTTCCTCATCCTACCACAGACAAAGAGTTCGAGCGGATATTTTACCAGGCGTTACATCGTGGAGTGGAGTTTCAGGGCTTTTTTGTTCGTATCGATGAAAATCTCCATGTAGTCTATGATGGAAAATTGGAGTTGTGCGAAGAAGATGTGGCGGCAAAAGCCGCCTTTGAGTAGAATTAGTTGAATTCTCTTCGAGGTCTCTGTTCTCTTGGTCTCGCTTCGTTCACTTTGAGCATTCTACCTTCGAACTCTTTGCCATCGAGCGCTTCGATAGCCGCATCGGCACTGCTATCTTCCATCTCGACAAAGCCAAAACCTCTTGGTCGTCCTGTTTCTCTATCTGTAATAAGCTTCACTGAAATCACTTCACCGTACTGAGCGAAAAGGTCTCTTACCTCTTCTTCACCTGATCTGTATGGCAGATTGCCAACATAAATTTGCTTCATCGAATGTTCCTTTGAAAATAATGCATCCCAAATTCTCTTTGGGTGAGACCATTATAGCAGGTAAAAAAGAAAAAAGATAGGGCAAAATTCAGACTGTATTAAGATAAGGGGGAATTTTTGATATACTTGGAAAAATGGCGCGCCCGGAGAGATTCGAACTCCCGACCTACAGGACCGCAACCTGTTGCTCTATCCAGCTGAGCTACGGGCGCAAATGCGGTTGCAATTATAGCATAAAAAGATTTTTTTCGAAAGGGGAACGGATGTTTAGAGATAGAAAAGACGCAGGAGAGCAGCTCGCCAAAGCTTTGCAAAAATACGCCAATAGAGACGACGTGATCGTTTTGGCCATTCCAAGAGGAGGCGTGGAAGTAGGATTGGAGGTGGCAAAAGCCTTGGGAAGCGATTTTGATCTCATCATATGCCGAAAGCTCGCCTACCCTTTCAATCCCGAAAGCGGCTTTGGAGCGTTGTGCGAGGATGGAACACTCTTTATCAACCAACAGGCTCTGCATGGCGTCACCCAAGAAGATATCTATCGAGCCATAGAGGAGCAGTCGCGAGAGATCGCTCAGCGTATTCAAAAGCTTCGAGGAGGCAGAAGATTAAAAGATATAAAGGACAAGATCGTCATCCTCGTAGACGACGGCATAGCGATGGGCTCCACTATGACCGCTGCGATCCAGATGCTTCGAAAATTGGGACCCAAAAAAATCGTCGTGGCCGTCCCCACCGCTTCACCCCAGGCTGTAGAGTATTTTGGCCAAATAGCGGACGAAGTGGTGGCACTCGACACCCCTTTTCCTTTCTATGCCGTAGCCGACGCTTATGAGCGGTGGTACGACGTAAGTGACGAGGAGGTGCTCCGACTCTTATCCGATTTTGAGCGCTCTATCCAAAACGATAAAAAGTAAAAATATAATCCCAAGATAGCCGTTGACAGTAAAGAAGGCCCGGTCGATCTTGGTAAAATCTTTGGCGACTATGCGATGTTCGTACCATAGCATTACCGTAGCCACCACAACAGCCATATAGGCAAAAAGTCCCAAACGAGCCTCGATGACGAAAAAGAGCCAAAAGAGTACCGCCAGAGCATGAAAGATTTTGGAAAGAAAAAGGGTGCATTTGGCTCCATAGATGGAGGGAATGGAAAAGAGCCCAAGCTCTTTGTCCACCTCCATATCTTGGAGTGAGTAGAGTAGATCGAATCCAGCTACCCAGAACATCACGCCGATAGACAAAAAAATGGACCACAGCGTGATCTTCGCCTCCACGGCCACGACGCCGGCAATAGGAGCCAATCCCAACGAGAGTCCCAAAACGAGGTGGGCATATTCACTAAATCGCTTGAAGTAACTATATCCAGCCAATATGGCCAATATCGGGAATGAGAGCCAAAAGGCCAGCTCGTTGATCAAATAGGCGACGATGACGAAAGCCAAAGCGTTCACGAGGATAAAGGCCAAAAGCCATTTGTGAGGGATTCTGCCATCTACGCTTGGCCTGTTGGCCGTCCGAGGATTGAGGGCGTCGATATCCCTATCCAGATAACGATTGACTCCCATGGCGAAATTCCTGGCGCTTACCGCCGCCAGTAGGCCCAAAACAAGCAGTCTCCATCCAAACCATCCATCCGCTGCGACTATCATGGCGATAAAGATGAAGGGTAGACTAAAAACTGTGTGCTTGAACATCACCAGCTCGTTGAAATCTCGTATCTTGGCAAGGACTCTTCGCATGCTCTCTCCCCAAAGCGTTTGATGTATTATAGTATAATCGCCCTATGAAAGAAGTGGCAATTATCGGACCGACAGGCAGTGGCAAAAGTGCACTGGCTATCGAAATCGCGCAAGAGACAAGAGCCTACATCCTCTCACTCGATAGTCTGGCTATTTACAAAAAGATCGATATCGTCTCGGCCAAACCATCCAAAGAGGAGTTGGCCAAAGTCAGACATTTCGGTATCGATGAGATCGATGTGGATGACTACTTTAGCGTAGAGCGCTTTTTCGATATCTACAAAAGGGCCAAAGAGGAGTGTCAAAAAGTGGGGCGCCCTCTTCTCATCGTCGGAGGCAGTGGCTTTTATCTCAAAGCGTTGCACGAAGGCCTCTCCCCTATGCCCAGCTTCAGCGAGCGGACACACCAAAAAGTGGATGAAATCCTCACAGATGTAAAAAGAGCTTATGAAATGCTCAAAAAGATAGATCCTACATTCGCCTCTAAAATCACATCGAAAGATCGCTATCGTATCAAAAAAGCTCTCTGCTTATATTTCGAAACGAAGCTCCCACCGACGCGATACTTCGCTCTACACCCTCCCAAACCGTTGACCAAATCCAAAATCTACGAAATCGCTGTGCCAAGAGATATCTTGAGAAAAAAAATAACCCAACGAACAGAACAGATGATACAAAAGGGACTTGTGGACGAGATTTGCGAGCTCGAAAGCGAGTATGGAAGAGCTCCAGCACCTATGAAGGCGATAGGGATCAAGGAGACATTAGAGTATCTGGATGGAAAGATCAAAAACCTCGAAGAGCTCGCCTCAAAGATTTCTCTTCATACAGGCCATTTGGCCAAACGCCAGCAAATCTTCAACAAAACACAATTCCCTCAGCGAATAAGCAAAACAGCAAACGAGCTGAAAGAGGAAATAAAAAGGGAGCTTGCGGATTAAAATCCGCTCACTCGCACATATTCGACAATATAGCTCATAAGAGGAGAGATGAAAAAGACGGAAAGAAGTGTAAACACCGCCGAAATGCCTACAATCGTACGAAGAGACAATGAGGCGTTTTTGAAATAGATCACCTGCCTGTCGCTGATAGGATCTCTCATAAACATATAGACGATCAATTTGAGGTAGTAATAGGCACTGATGGCGCTGTTGATCGCCATGATGAGAGCCAGAACGATATAGCCAGAATTTACCGCCGCCGACATGATATAGAGCTTGCCCCAAAAGAGACTAAAGGGTGGCACTCCCGCAAGAGAGAGCATAAAGATAGCCATGATGGTAGCCGCTATCGGCATGATCTGCACGAGGCCGGAAAATTTTTCGTATGGATGATCGAATCTCGTATCCCAAGGATTGCTCTTGTGTCTGGAG
>JALWZJ010000071.1 GCA_027002625.1 Campylobacterales bacterium | reverse complement strand
ACCGTATCAAAGGGGAGGTCTTCAAGCCGGGCGACGTAGTCAAAGCGATCCTAAGACGGGTGGTGATCGATAGGGTCTACGGGATCTACTTGGAGCTTAGCCGCACCACCCCAAAATTTTTGGAAGAGCTTTTGAAACTCGAAGTCCCCGAGATCAAGGATGGGCTGGTCACTATAGAAAAGGTAGCCAGGATCCCAGGAGAGCGGGCCAAAGTGGCGGTATCCTCCCAAAGCCCCAAAATCGATCCCGTGGGTGCTTGTGTAGGGGTCAGAGGCGTGCGGATCAATGCGGTAAGCCGTGAGCTCAAAGGTGAAAATATCGACTGTATCGAATACTCTCCCATCCCAGAGATCTTCGTGGCCAGAAGCCTCAGTCCCGCTATCATCACATCCGTCAAGATCGAAGGAGACAAGGCGATCGTGACGCTACCACCCGATCAAAAATCAAAAGCGATCGGAAAAAGCGGTATCAATATCCGCTTGGCCAGTATGCTCACTGGATACGAGATAGAGCTGGTGGAAAAAGGAGCGGCCGTCGAAGGGGAGAAAAAAGAGGAGAGCGAGCCAAAAATCACTCTGCAAGATCTTTTCAAAGATTAACGTGCAAAGGGATTGAGCCGCAAAAGTATAAGATCTGCCAAGATATTGCCAAGGAGGGTCAAAAAAGCGGTGATGATAAGAATCCCCATGATGACCGGGTAGTCTCTGGCCATCGCCGCTTGATAAAATAGAAGCCCCATCCCATTGATTGAAAATATCGACTCCAAAATGACACTCCCACCAATAATCCCAGGGAGTGATAGCCCCAGCATCGTCACGATTGGAGGGCTGAGATTGGGCAATACGAAATAACGCACAATCTTTGGTTCCTCCACTCCTCTGGCTTTGGCGAAAAAGATATAATCACTCTTTAAAATCTCCAATGTCAATGAGCGAATATACTGGGTCAGCGTCCCAAATCCTACGAATACCACCACAAAAATAGGCAATATTAGATGCCACAATAGATCCAGATAGTATGCCACTCCCTCTTTTGGTTCGGGCGAATGGAGACCTCCTAAAGGGAAGAGTCCCAGCTCTACACTGAAAAAAATGATAAGTAAAAGCGCCAAATAGAAAGAGGGCATGGAGAAAGAGACCAAAGAGAGGGTCTTGACCACCCGATCGAACCAGCTACCAGATTTCAAGGCCGATCGGATCCCAAGCAAAAAAGCCAAACCGAAGATGATAGCCATAGCTGTGAGATTGATCCCGATGGTAATGCCGATACGATCGGCGATCTCGTCGATCACTGGCTTACCGCTGGCGAAGGAGACCCCAAAATCAAGATGGAGCATCGCCCAAAGCCAGCCCACATATTGCTGCCACAACGGCTTGTCAAGACCATAGATCTCTTTGAGATGCTCCAGTGTCTCTTTGGTGATATTGGGGTTGAGCTCACCCACACTCAAGAAAGAGTTGGGTGCGAGATGAATGGCGAAAAAGGAGATCAAAGAGATCAAAAAGAGCATCCCCAATAGATAGAGAAATTTTCGCCAAAGCAGCCGTTTCATTGTACTTTTGTGAGCGTATAGACCTTGCCATCAAGTTTTGATGTAATGTCTTCTATCGTGTGATCGTCGAGGATTCGAAATTTTCTGATATCTCCGCCAAATGTCAAAAATCCAAGCCTTGCCCCTTCGCCGATATTGACGACCACTATCTTTTTGGCTGGATCTACCTTTTCTACGATCCATTTACCCTCAATTGTGCGTTTACTATGTCCCTCGTTCAATTTCATAAATGCATGATCGGAAGTGAACTCATAGTAGATCCCATCGCCCCGCCATTTACCGATCAATGTCTTGACCAAGGGCTCATCTTTGTATTTTCTATCTACGGCAGTTTCGAGCTTGTTGGCCGCTTCCACTTTCCTGGCATCCACCTTCTCCCATGTGCCATCGGGTTTGATAGCGATCGTCTCGCTCCCTTTCTTGACCACTTTGACCTCTTGCCATGTACCATCGGGCTTGAGGAGGATCACTTTGCCGTTATCGAGGGTGATATATTCTCCTGCAAAAAGCAGCAGTACCATACTAAAAAGAAAAAAGAGTGCTCTCATGTGATTCCTTTGGAAGGTTTGAAAGATTATAGTGTAGAAGAGTTTAAAAAAGGGTGAAATATTTCTTCGGGCAAAGCCCGAAGAGAAATTAGAAGTTGTAAGTGAGGTAAACTTGGATAGTGTTGTAGCTATCACCGTCGTTTTGATTATCGGCATCAGTATAGATGTATGCCAATGTAGTGTTGAGGTTGCCGAAAGATTTGCTGGCAGTCAAAGCAAATTCGTTCATATCACCTACAGGAGATTTTTTACCAGCATCGGCTGCAGTGTACTGAGCGTAGAAATCCGCGATATCTTCCATATCGTATCCTGCACTAATCATGAAAGTATCTACATCTGGAGCGCCTACATATCCGTAGTTCCACCATGCTTCGGTGTAGAGTTTAGTCTGTGATCCAGAAAATCTATTTCCATCTTGAACCGCAAGTCCAGTTGCAGTGTTCGCGATAGCTACAGGGCCGTCGCTATCGGTAGAAGAGTATGCAGCGCAAAGCTTGAGTGCATCGATAGAATATCCAAGTTTTGCAGCCCATGCACTTGCATTGTCACTCACGCCTTCTACATCGATGTTGGAATACTGTACACCAGCAAGAAGACTAGGGATAAGATCTTTGAGATCTGCGTCAGCTTGCAACCACCAAGCTTGAGCAACATTTACCACGTCATAGTACCATACTTGCGCAGTAGTCATAGGGATGAGCTTGGTAATACCACCAAAAGCGTACGCTCCATCTTTCCAGTATGTAGTGAAAGGATCGCTTCCGTTTACTACGCCAGCAACCACGCCACCGTCATTGCTACCGTTTCCTCGTCCAACCCATGCAGCTACCAGTGTGGTTTCAGGAAGGTCGCTGTTGAGAAGTACCGCAGCGTCGAAAGTGTTTTCAGCAATATTCCATTTTTCACTGAAAGCGAGTGGAGTGTCGAGCTCTTGTCGACCTACTTTAAAAGTCGTGTTTCCAAAAGTTTTGGCGAGCCATGCTTCATCTACCCACCATTGAGCGTCTACACCGCCTGCAAATCCAGCCCATGTAGCGGATACGAGGTTGTTTTCAAGACCAAGTGTAGAAAGACCGGTCGCGCTGAGTTTTCCAGCTACACCGTCTGCGAGATCTGCACTTACAGCGACTGTCGCAGCAGCTTGTCCATATGCACCTTTTTTGTCGAAAAGATCGGCTTTTCCAGCATCGACAGTTCCATAATAAAGTTTTGCATTTCCACTAAACTTTACATTTTCTACATCTGCAAAAGCGCTCACACCAAGAGCTACGATCGCAGCAAGACTCAATTTTGCCAGTTTCATTCTTACTCCTTTTTTCAAGTTGATTAGGCTCAAATGAAATTATAGCGAACTTTTCTTAAATTTTTGTTATTTGCCTCACTCTTAATCTTTGATCCGGTCCCATACAAGTACCGTTTTGCCTTCTACCTCCTCTACAGCCGCAAGTCCCATGATGTGGTATCCTGCATCCACATAGTGCACCTCTCCCGTCACGCCGCTGGCAAGATCACTGAGCAAGTACATAGCACTGTTGCCCACCTCCTCTATCGTGACGTTTCGACGAAGGGGTGCGTTGGCCTCGTTCCATTTAAGAATAGTGCGAAAATCCCCTATCCCGCTGGCTGCCAATGTCTTGATAGGGCCTGCGCTAATGGCGTTGACCCGGATACCTTTGGCTCCCAAGTCCACCGCCAGATAGCGCACACTCGCCTCCAAAGCCGCCTTGGCCACCCCCATGACGTTGTAGTGAGGGATGTAACGCTCGGCTCCAAGGTAGCTGAGTGTGAGGATGCTGCCACCCTCGTTCATCACAGGCAACAGTGTACGTGTAAGCTCGATAAGGCTATAGACAGAGATATTCATGGCGATCTCGAAGGCCTCTTTGCTGGTATCCACGAACTGCCCATCCAGCGCCTCTCTTGGGGCGAAGGCTACAGAGTGGACAAAAAAGTCGATTTTGCCAAAATCCTTTTCGATCGCATCCTTGAGCTCTTCGAAATGCTCCGGACGGCTCACATCCAACTCATAAATCCTATCGCTTCCCAAATCCTTGGCGATAGGTTCTACCCTCTTTTTGATCGCATCGTTAAGATAGGTAAAGGCCAGCTCGGCTCCTTGGTCCCTACATGCTTTGGCAATGCCGTAGGCGATCGATTTTGTATTGGCTACACCTACGATGAGTCCCTTTTTCCCTTCCATCAGTCCCATTACAGCTCCTTTATCTTTTCTATCATTTCGCAAAAGCTCTCCACCCTCCAGCTGGCCGTCCCTACCAAAGCTCCGGAACAGTTGGGGATACGCATAATGTTTTGCACATTCTCAGGCTTCACACTTCCGCCATAAAGCAGTGGGCGGGGGGTAAGCGTGCTTAAAAAACCAAGCACCTCCTCGATCTCCTCCTCTTTTGCCGTGCGTCCCGTCCCGATAGCCCACACAGGTTCGTACGCGACGATCAGCCCCTCGTACTTCAGATCGATTCCTTCGAGCTGGCTTTGGAGGTAGCTTTGGATATCTCCCTTTTCTCTAATATCCAGTGTCTCGCCGATACAGTAAAAAATAGTAAAGCCCCGCTCTTTGTAAAATTTGAACTTTCGAGAGATCAGCTCTTGGGACTCTCCCATCAGATGGCGCCGCTCGCTGTGTCCAAGGATCAAAGTGGTGATGCCAAATTCCTGTAGCTGCTGCAGACCGATCTCGCCAGTAAAAGAGCCAGACTCGGCCCCGTAAGCGTTTTGGGCTCCGATGGTGGCCACGCTCTCATACCTATCAAGAGCGGTAAAAGGAGGAAAGACAAAAAGCTCCAATCCCTCTGGCTTCTCGCACTCTTTCAGTTTGGCCAAATACTCTTTGGTAGTGGCTCTGGTGTGGTTCATCTTGAAATTGGCTGCCAGTATCATTCCTCATCCTCGACCATCAAGGCTTTGATACCGGGCAGCTCCTTGCCCTCGAGCAGCTCCAGGCTGGCTCCACCACCTGTGGAGATGAAGGTCATCTCGTCATCCACTCCCGCTTTGGAGATGAGGCTTGCCGTATCACCACCCCCGATGATTTTGGTAGCGTAGCTCTCGGCTACATAGTTGGCCAGTTTGATAGAGCCTCGGGCGAACTTGTCGATCTCGAAAACCCCCATAGGCCCGTTCCACAATATGGTCTGTACGTCGTTGAGGGCCTCTCGAAAGAGCCTTGTGGAGGCCAGCCCGATATCGAGCCCCATCCACTCTTTGGGGATCTCTTTGTAGGTGACGAACTTCACAGGAGCATCTTCGCTGATCTCGGGAGCCACGACGAAGTCTACAGGCAAGTAGAGTTTGACTCCCAAGCGATTGGCCTCGTCTAAAATATTTTTGGCTTCATCCACCAACTCATCCTCTACCAAGCTCTTGCCCACCTCTTCTCCAAGAGCTTTGAGAAAGGTAAAGGCCATCCCACCACCAATGATCATCTTGTCCACTTTTGGCAAGAGATTGATCAAAGCACCCAGCTTGCTTGAAACTTTACTCCCTCCGATAATCGCCAAAAAAGGGCGTGTAGGATGTTCCAGAAGCTTGTGCAGATATTTGATCTCTTTGAGGAGCAAAAATCCAGCGGCCTTGTGATCCTTGTCGTAATATCTCGTGATCGCTTCGACGGATGCATGGGCTCGGTGGCTCACACCAAAGGCGTCGTTGACGTAAAACTGGCCAAACTCACTCAGCTTTTTGG
>JALWZJ010000070.1 GCA_027002625.1 Campylobacterales bacterium | reverse complement strand
TAGTGGGCGATCTCCAGCCCAAAGAGTTCTACGGCCATGATAGTGGCGGCGATGGGAGTGTTGGTGGCACCTGCCAGGACGCTGACAAACCCAAGAGCGGCAAAGAGGGTGATGTGCCCATAATCGACCCACGCGCCAAAGGCGTGACCGCTGGTGGCTCCTATGTAAAAGATCGGGGTGATGATACCGCCGCTTCCTCCACCCCCAAGAGTGAGGGCTGTGGTAAGAGTCTTGAGCAAAAAGGCGTACCAGGGCAGATCCTTGGCGAAGTAGGGGTCGGGATTGAGGGTGTCTTTGATAGTTTCCATCCCAAGGCCCAGATATTGAGCACCAAAGAGTAGGCCCACAAGTACGACGATAGAGCCGGCGATGAAAGCTTTGAGATAGATATTGGCGGGTATTTTGGCCAAACCTTTGTGGATGAGGTGGATCATAGTGACGACCAGATCGCTGATAAGCCCGAAAAAGACTCCAGCAGCTATCACTTTGAGGATGAGAGGAATATCGAGTGAGATACTTTGATAGTAGTGTAGATCGTAGTAGGTATACTCGATCCCCAAAAACTGCGCTGTGGTAAAAGCGGCAAATCCAGCAATGAAAGAGGGGAGCAGCACATCGTACAAAATGACACCGATGATGAGCACCTCCACTCCAAAGATCGCTCCAGCGATGGGAGTCCCAAAGACAGAGGCGAAGCCCGCACTGATGCCACAGATGACAAGCTTCTTGCGATCTTGGTCGCTGAAACGAAACAGATCGCTCACTCCACTGGCCGAAGCCGCACCGATCTGGCCGGCCGGTCCCTCTTTACCTACCGATCCGCCGGCGAAGATGGTCAGCACCGTGGCGATCAATTTGACGGGTACCACTTTGAGGTCTATCTTGCCGTGGCGTTTGTGGACCGCTTCGATCACTTTTTCCGTCCCGTGTCCCTCGGCGCTTGGAGCGAAGGTCTTGATGAGCCACACCACCAGTACCATCACAAAGGGCAGCAGATAGTAGTAAGCAAAAGGGAGCTCGTTTCGTAGATGCTCACCGTAGTGGACCGTTTTGAGAAAGAGTGTGACGATGGCTCCGATGAGGATACCGGTAGTGCTCGAGAGGATCATCCACTTAAGAAAAGATAAAAAGATGGCGGTCTGTTCGGTGATATGGCGCTTGATCATGGTTTGTCCTTAAAATTTCTTCCAAAACTCTTTGCTAAAAAGAATAATGAAAGTATAAAACTCCAATCGGCCAATAATCATGAAAAGGGATAGAACAATCTTATCAAAATCACTAAAAATCGTGAAATTGTCCGCAGGTCCCACGTGGGCGAATCCTGGACCTATGTTGCCAATAACTGCGATGGCGGCGCTAAAAGCGGTCAAAAAGTCGAACCCTTTGGCCAAAAGGTAAAAAGAGCAGAGCAATGTAGTGAGCATATAAATAAAAAAGAAGCCGCTTACGCTGCCAAGGACCTTGCTGCCGATCCTTTTGCCATCGATATAGATGCCGACGATGGCGTTTGGATGCAAGATCTGCTTGAGTTGGGCGCCAAGATTTTTAAAAAGCACCACATAGCGGACCACTTTGATCCCGCCGGCGGTGCTACCGGCGTTGGCACCGATGAACATCGGAACAAAGATGATGGCGATGGCCAGACTCGACCACTGCCCATAGTCCGTGGAGGCGAAGCCGGTAGTGGTGATGATGGAAGAGATGGTGAAAAAGGAGTGGGTGAGGGAGTGAAGCCAGCTATCGTGACCTCTTAGGATATGAGTGAGGCTCAAAGCTACCGAGAGCAGCAAAAAGATCACTGCGTACCAGACCACCTCCTCGCTTCTGTAGCCCTTGAAGTCGCCGTAGAGGGCCTTGAGATGGGCTATGAAGTTGATACCGCTTACAAACATGAAGAGAGTCGTCACCCACAAGATGTAGTAGTTGTCGGCCCAGTATCCAAGGCTTGCGTTTTTGGTCGAAAATCCTCCCGTGCTGATGGTGGAAAATGCGTGGTTGATCGCATCGAAGGGGCTCATCCCGCCCACCCAGAGCAAGATCGTATCGGCCAGAGTCAAAAGAGCGTAGATCCCCCATAGCCGTAGGGCAGTATCTTTGATCTTTGGGGTGAGCTTTTCGAGGGTGACTCCGGTGGATTCGGCTTTGAAAAGGGTCAAGGAGCCTGTGGGATTGATTAGAGTTAGTAGTCCCACACCCAGCACGATGATCCCCATACCGCCCAGCCAGTGGTAGAGGCTGCGCAGCATCAAGGTGGTGTGCGAGAGTGATTCGATATCTTAGTAGATGGTGGCTCCCGTGGTGGTAAAGCCGCTGATCGCTTCAAAAAAGGCCTGGGCGAAGGTGATGTGAGATGTCAGATACAGACCCGCACCACCGCCTATGCCAAGGAGTATCCAGATGAGATTGACGGCGAAAATCCCTTCTTTGATGCTCATTTTAGGCGGATGTTTGGCCAAAGCCATATACAAAATATAGTGAAAGAGAAAAAAGATGAGATTGAAAATCAGATAGTTTTCGATAGGCTCGTGGTAGAGTAGGCCCGTAAAAGAGGGGAGAGCCAAAAATATGGAGAGAACGAGCCCGATCGTAGCCAAAAATTTGGCGATGTTTTTTATAGATTGTAGATCCACTCTTTGATCCGCTCCTCATGGTAGGATTTGGCGAAGGCGACGATAACGTCACCCTCTTGGAGAATTTGGGGTTCGGTGAAATCCAAAATATCCTTGTGCCGTACGAGAAAAAGAAGCAGATCCTGCGCTTTGATCGGTTTGATCGGTTTGCCGATCAAAGAGGAGTTTGGAAAAATCTTTCTCATAAAAATCGTTCCTCTACCGCCACAATAGTGGCGTTCGATGATGACGGCGCTGGAGGCGATCTTTTCGAGGATGGAATAGTATGCACTCATCTTGGGACCACGCACGGCGATGATGCCAAGTTTGTGCATGAGTGCATAAAACTCCATATCGTTGTTGACCGCCACCGTTTTAGGCACTCCATACTCTTTGGCTTCGAGGCAGCGGATGATATTGTCCTCGTCATCGCTACTTGTAGAGATCACCATATCGGCGTTTTTGACGTTCTCTTCTTCGTAGATGGTATGTTCTATGTAGCGACTATTGATGACGGTGGCTTTTTCTTGTAGTGTCTCGGAGGCTTTTTTGCAGCGCTCGAGATCTTTGTCGATGATTTTGAGCTCTATTTTGTGGGCCAAAAAGGCTTTGGCGATCTCCAGTCCTAAAAGATCGGCACCAAAGATGGCCACTCTTTTGATCTGATCGGGGGCTTTGTGGTTGAGTCTGGCACATACCTCTTTGATCCGCTCCTTTTGGCCAAAAAGGTACAAAAGATCCTCTTCTTGGATAGGCTCGTCCTTTTGGGGAATGAAGAAATTTTTTTGTCGCTCTATTCCCACTACCTTGAGTCTGGCGTCTTGGATCTGATCGATACGCTCCACTTCGGGTTTCTGGGCGGCTACGGAGACGAGGGAGTGGGAGGTGAAGAGGAAGTTCTTGACGTTGTGGGCTTTGGGAAATTCCAGCAGCTGCTGAATAGATCTGGCCGCTTCGATGAAGGGAAAGACCGCTTCGTAGATCCCCAACTTTTGGGCGATGGTACTTTTGGCGAAGTAGGGATTACGCAGGCGGATGATCTTTTTGTCCACGTCGATCGTATCGTCGGCGATGAGGGTGGAGAGGATATTGGCCTCGTCGCTGTCGGTGACGGCGATGAAGATATCGTAGCTTTGATCCATCAAGGCCAGGTAGGTATCGGGATCTTCGATGTTGCCATGTATGGCCATCACGTCGATCGTTTCGGCAAGTCTGGAGAGTGCCTCTTTGTTCTTGTCGATGATGAGGATATTGTGTTTGAGAGAGAGGGTCTGAGCCAGTTTGAAGCCAACTCTCCCAGCTCCTGCTATAATGATATCCATACAATAATTGTAGCACAAAGGAGTCAAAATGGCGCATATCGAGTTACCAGAGTTCGAGCAGATGAGTCCAGCCATCCAGCAAAAGGCGAAGCCGATCTTGGAAAAGACGGGGAAGCTTGGGGAAATCTTCAAGCTTTTGGCCATCGATGAGAATATCTACAACGCTACGGACGTAATGGTGCAAAACTACCTACTTAAAGAAACTCATCTGCCCTATTTCATCAAAGAGGCGATCGCTCTGCTCATCTCCAAAGAGAATAGCTGCAAGATGTGTGTGGATGTGCACAAAAGTATCGCCAAGATGCTGGGGCTAAAAGAGGAGCAGATCGAGCAGATCTTGCAAGGGGTCGATGCGATGGAGGCGGATGAGAAGACCAAAGAGCTGCTACGATTTTGTATCAAAGCCAGTGGCAAAGAGAATTATAAAATCACCAAAGAGGAGATCGATGAGCTGAGGAGACTTGGTTGGAGCGACGAAGAGCTCCTCGAAGCGGTGGCTATCACGGGCTATTTCAACTATATCAACACACTTTCCAATACTTTTGGGTTAGGGGAGTAGTGTAGCGAGCTTCTCTTTGAGTTTTTCGAGATCTTGGACGATGATATGAGCACGTCGATCGAGGATGAGGCCCTCTTTTTTGAGGGCTTGAAGGCTGGTGCTCACCACCGAGCGCACACTCCCTACCATCTCAGCCAATACTTCGTGTGTGAGATAAAGGGGGATATCTACACTATTGGAGTCGAGGCGCTTTTTCTCTTTGAGTGCGAGTCGCAAAATCAGTTTGGCCAAACGGGTCTTGACATCGTAAAAGACCACCGACTCGGAAAAATCCTCGAGTTGCTGGACGATCTTTACCAGCTGACGCAAAGCGTTGGCGCTGACTTGAGGGTAGGCCTCTATCCAGTGGCGTAGATATTCGTTGCGAATACGAAGCAAAAGGGTCTCTTCCAAGCTCACATACTCTGCCCAGCTCTCATGGCCGTCGATGGTGCACAAAAGATCGAAGCCCTCACTCTCTCGTAAAAGACAAGGAGCGATACTTTTGCCCGTAGCCGGATCGGTGAGCCGCATGGTACAGGCCCCTTGGGCTATGATATGAAAATATCTAAGGATCAGTCCATCGTTGATCCCTTCGTGCCGTTTGAGTGTGACGGGATGGAAAAAACGAGCGTTCTCTTGAAAAAAACTCTCTTCCAGGCCGCTAAAAAGAGTGCTTCTTTTCAAAATCTGTATAACTTCTTTTTCATTCATCGATTTCCTCTCGGTTTTTTACAAATTATAGCGATAAAAGATTTAAATATTACTGTCAGTTATCTACTCAAACTTTCCCACAAGACCTTTATACCTCCTACCAAAAATTGAGCGGCGATGGCACCGACGATGAGCCCCATGATGCGGGTGAGGATCTTCATCCCGGTCACCCCCAGAGCCTTTTGGAGCAGACCCGCGTAGCGTAGGACGGTGAATGTGCTCAAAGAGGCGAGCAAGATAGCGGCACTGACAAGAGCGTAGGAGATCGGCTTGCTGTACACTATGGAGTCGTTGTGACTCAGTACCACGATAGTGGCGATGACACCGGGCCCAAAGAGGATAGGGATACCCAATGGAACGATGGAGATATCCTCCTTTTCTTGGGCCTCTTCTTGCTCTTCGGGTGTGTGGCGGTTCTTGGCTTCTTGGCCATAGGCCATATTGATGGCGATGAGCATCAAGATCACTCCGCCAATCACTTTGATGGAGGCTACGTTGATCCCGAAAAATCGAAAAATGGCTTCACCGGCGAAGAGGGTGATGAGTGAAGCTACCAAAACCGTCAATGTGGCTTTTTTGGCCGTGGGATAGATAGTGGAGGGTATGGCTGGCGAGAGCATGGAGATCATGATGCTTGC
>JALWZJ010000069.1 GCA_027002625.1 Campylobacterales bacterium | reverse complement strand
AGCGGTGGTGACCGATCCGGAGTCCACGCCCATAGCCCAGCTCGACGACAAGATCAAAGGAGCTCGCATCTTCTTACCCCAAGCGGAGGTGGAGCTTTTCGATCGTGTAGTGATAGAGATCCTCGACACCAATCTCGCCACGACCAAAATCTACGCCAAAGTGGTAGAAAAGCTAAATGTATAAAAGAGATTTCGATCGCTTGCAAAAAGATTTCAAATCCTATCTTTTTTGGGGCGACGAACCCTACTTCGTAGAAAAGTACGCTACCACCATCGCCGATCGGCTCTGTCCCAAAGAGCAGCGGCTGTCTCTGTACTTCGAAGAGTACGATTTTAGGCTTGCCAAAGAGTATCTTGGCCAATCTTCGCTCTTTGGGGATACCAATCTACTTCTTTTGCGCCATGACAAGGCGTTACCCAAAAAGGAGCTGGATGTTCTTTTGGAGCTTTGCCAAAAAAATCCAAACAGCTATCTTGTCTATATGCTCCCAAACAACGAAGGCAAAAAGATCGCTTCTTTGTTCAATCCCAAAAAGGATGCGGTGGAGGTGCGTTTTTTCAAAGCCACCCTCCCGGAAGCCAAAGCCGAATTGATGCAATATGCCAAGAGCTTGGAGCTCTCCATCGATCCCTTCGCCATCGAACACCTGCTGGCTTTGCTGGAGGGGGATCTGCTTTTGGCCAAAAAGGAGCTCGAAAAGCTCTCTACACTTCAAGAATCCATCGGCCCCAAAGAGATCGATAGACTCGTCTTTCCTCTCAATCCTTTGAATCTGGAGCGCCTCTACATCGCCATCATCCAAAAGGAGCCCTTGAGCGAGCTTTTCCAAAAGATACTCGAAGAGGAGCAAAACGAGATGAAGATCTTGCTGGGATTTCAAAACTTTTTGCGTCAGCTCTTTTTGTTCTCTTCCTATATTCGTCTGCACGGTCAGGTAGATTCCAAAGAGATCCTGGGCTACAAACTCCCTCCCAAGATCGAGGCCCAGCGCGTGCAGCTTGCGATCAAGATCAAAGCCTATCCCCAGATTTTTTTGGAGCTACAAGAGTGTGAATACCAGCTCAAAACTGCCCAGTCCATAGACAAGGAGACACTCTTGTTTTCTTGTTTAATAAAAATTCAAGGTTATCTTTGATAATATTGGCTCGCTTTTTAAACCATCAAAAAGCCTTGCCGGAGCGATCCGGATAGAGAGCCATAAGGAGAAACGATGCGACACTACGAGACACTCTTCGTACTCAAGCCGACTCTGACAGAAGAGGAAGCCAAAGCGAAGTTCGAATTTATCAAAGATGTGATCCAAAACAACGGCGGCGAGATCGTAGCCACCGAAGATATCGGTGTACGAAAACTGGCCTACCCTATCGAAAAGTTCGAGCGGGGACACTACTATATCATCTACTTCAAAGCCCCTTCTCACACAGTGCGAGAGCTGGAGCGAATCTACAGAATCACCGAAGATGTGATCCGATTCCTCACTATCAAATATGAAACAAAAAAAGATATCCAAGCTTGGGAAAAAATGGTCGAAAGAGCCAAAAAACTGAGCGGTCAAAAAGAAACACAGACACAAGCGTAGTCATGTACAACAAAGTAATCATGGTGGGTAATCTCACCAGGGA
>JALWZJ010000068.1 GCA_027002625.1 Campylobacterales bacterium | reverse complement strand
CCTACCTCATCGAACACCCAAACCAACCAATCGATCGAGAAGAGCTGCTCTACACCTGTGAAAACCTCAGCGAAAACGCCTCGGAAAAGACCATCGACGTGATCATCTCCCGTATCCGCCAAAAGCTTGGTGAAGATCCCAAAAAGCCTCGCTATATCCAGTCAGTCAGAGGAGTGGGGTACAAGTTCACTCCATGAAAAAGACCTCCATCTTTTTATGGATCACTCTCATTTTCCTACTCGCCTTTGCAGGTGTGGGGGCTTCGTATATGCTCTGGCTCAAATATATCAAAGCCACCACCAAAAATCAGCTCGAAAAGCGCTTCGATTTTGTCTCCCAGTCTCTTATCTGGCAGCTTGGCTCCATCCAAAATCCACAAAGCCTCTTCAAAGAGCTCCAAAAGCTGGACTTCGTCCCTATCACCCATCCCAAGCAGATCGTCACCATCGCCAAACACTCCAAAATCATCAAACGTACCCGCTACCCCGTAGGCGAAGTGATCGTCCTTCGCTACAATGGTGACCACTACATCTGGGTCCAAAGCTACGGCAATACCTTGTTGCTCAAAGACGTGAGCCAAAACATCTCCTTGCAGCGCACCCTCTATACCGCTATTTTCGGGCTGACCATCGTGCTGCTTTTGCTGGTCTATCTGCTCATCTTGTTCAAGCTTCGTCCCCTCAAGCGCATCACCAAAGAGCTGCACAAATTCTCCAAAGGGGAGTTGGATGTGGATCTGAATATCAAAGGCTTCAAAGAGGTGGACGAGGTGGCCAAGGCGCTGCAAAATGCGGCGGATTCGCTCAAAAATATCCAAAACTCCAGAAAACTGCTGCTAAGAAACATCATGCACGAGCTCAAAACCCCCATCGCCAAAGGGCGTATCCAAGCCGAGATGGTGGAGGATGAGAAGCAAAAGCGCCGCCTTATCCAGATATTTGAAAAACTCAACTCCCTCATCAACGAGCTAGCGGCCCTGGAGGCCGTCAACTCCAAAATCAAGCCAAATATCGAGCCAATCCCTCTCAAAGACTTGGTGGACGAGGCTATCCATATCGGAATGTTCGATCGTCAGGAGCTTTCCATCATCCAAAAGGCCAATCCCCAGATCCCGGCCGACTACAAACTCCTGGCCATCGCTATCAAAAATCTCATCGACAACGCCCTCAAACACTCCACTAACGGCCATGCCACTATCGTTTTGTACGAGGATCGTCTGGAGATCCAAAACGAGGGAGCGCCATTGGCCAAAGATCTGGACTATTATCTAGAACCCTTTAGCAAAGAGGGCAAAAAAAGTGGTTTTGGACTGGGGCTTTATATCGTCCACAACATCTTGCATCTTCATGGATTTAGCCTCTCTTATTCCCATAAAGAGGGAATCAGCTCTTTTGTGATTCATTTTCGATCGTAGCCTCCAGCGCTTCGAGTATGGGCAGCTGCGAAGATACGATCAGCTCCTTGGCCTTTTGGATATCGAGCCACCGGACCTTGTCGATCTCGGGAAACTCCAGTACTCTTCCTTTGTACTCCATCTGGACCATATTGGAGCGGATATCGGTATCCAGATCTTTTTGAATGGCGAAGATATGCAAAATCTTGTTGGATGTTTTGAACTCTCCAAGATCC
>JALWZJ010000067.1 GCA_027002625.1 Campylobacterales bacterium | reverse complement strand
GCCCACATCTGTATCACTCCACCGATGATGGTACTTCCCTCCACGTTGGAAAACTTGGTAGTCTGTAAGATAGGGTAGAGATTGGCCGGGATATAGAAGATCACGGCGGCCAGAAGATAGGCCAGACTTTTGTGCAATGAGCCTTGGATATCGAGTGTAATATCAAGACCACACCGTCCGCACCATCTATCCTCACGATCGTTGGTCGCCCCACAATAGGGGCATCTAAGCCACCGCATAGCGCCGCTCCCACAGATCCCAAAGCTCTTCGATACGGATAGCCTCCATCAAATAGACCTCTATCACCACGAAAATCCCCAAAGCCCAAAAGGCGATCCCAAAATGGATCTGGGCGTACTGGTAGACCTTGACCATCGCCACCAAAATAGCGATGAAGAAAATATCGAGCATACTCCAACGCCTCAAGATCTCCACCAATACCAGAGCCACTCTCGCCACCTTCTTGCCTCGACCCAGAAGCACCAAAAAAGAAAAGAGCACCAATGTCCCCATCAAAAGCCAAGGGAAAACCTCCAAGACAAGCAGAGAAAAGAGACTGATGAGCACGAAACCCTGGTCAAAAAGAGTCAGTATCGCCTCCATCAAAAGCGCCTTGGAGCCAAAAGCTCCAAACTCTATTTGTAGCAGTGGAGCCATATTGGCCAAAACGAGACAAAAAAGCGCGGCAAAAGAGAGAGAAAAAAGGAGCAGATCGAGCCCCCTTCGGTGGCGATACAGTAGTCCCTTGCATCGCACGCATCTCGCCTCCTCTTTGGGTGCGAGGGGCAGCTTCTTGTGGGGTGTAAAGCATCTGGGGCAGAGGATTATATCTTTGTGTAGCATCTTTTTGGCTTATTTTATCATAAATTAAGGAATAGATAAGTGAGCCAAAAGTACAATAAAGAAACCCCATAAAGGAGAGGCCATGAGTAAGTTGGACGAAAAGATCGCACTGTACAAAGAGAAGATCAAAGAGATAGAGCCAGATTTCGACGAGGAGCTACTCGAAAAGATCACCAAAAGCTTGGGGCCTTCCATCTACAAAAAGGACTCGGAGACAGTTTCGTGCTCCAGTCCCGACGAGCTGGCACGGGTGCGCAACAACTTTTTGAAGATGAAGCTGGGCCTGGACAAAAGCGACGAGGAGCTCGATGCCGCCATCAAAGAGGTGTGCGAAAAGATGGGCAGCTCCAATCGCAACAAATATAGAGCCATCTTCTACTACTTTCTTGTGAAAAAATTCAAAAAAGAGTCCTTGTATCGGTGAGTGAGCTCTACGAAAAGCTGGGGCTATTCTATCTGGGCGAGCAGACAGACCCGGATGGAGAGCCCACAGGAGCATTGGAACTTCTCCAAAGCGAGGATCTGACCACCCATGCCGCCATCATCGGGATGACCGGTAGCGGCAAGACGGGGCTTGGGATCGATCTGCTCGAAGAAGCGGCGATCGACGGCATCCCCGCCTTGATCCTCGATCCCAAAGGGGATATGGGTGATCTGCTGCTCGCTTTTGAAGATCTGCGGCCCGAAGATTTCGCCCAGTGGATCGATCCCCTGGAGGCCAAAAAGGAGGGAGTGAGCCTCCAAGAGTATGCAGCCAAGATCGCCAAGCGCTGGAGAGAGGGGTTGGAGCGCTCCCACCAAAGCGCCGAGCGGATAAAGCGGCTCAAAAATTCGGCCAACTTTCGTATCTACACACCAGGCAGCCAAGCAGGCATCCCCGTCAGTGTCCTCGCCTCCTTCGCTCCGCCCTCTCCAGCGGTGAGAGCGGAGACCGATACCTACGCTCAGATCCTCTCCTCCACCGTCACCGCCCTTTTGGCCCTCATCGGCAAAGAGGCCACAAAAAGCAATGAATTTGTCCTGCTCTCCAACATCCTCGACTACTACTGGCGCCAGGACAAAGAACTCACTCTTGAGAGTCTCATCGCCAACATCATAGCCCCTCCTTTCAAAAAGATCGGCGTCTTGCCACTAAAGAGCTTCTATCCCAAAAAGGAGCGGATGGAGCTGGCATTAGGGCTCAACAACCTCTTGAGCGATCCCTCCTTCGCTGCCTGGACCCAAGGAGAGAGCCTCGATATCTCCAAGCTCCTCTACGACCCTTCGGGCAAACCAAACCACAATATCTTCTATTTGGCACACCTGAGCGAAAAGGAGCGGCTCTTTTTTGTGACACTGCTGCTCAACCGCCTCCTTTTTTGGATGCGAAGCCAAAGCGGCACCTCGGCTCTTCGAGCACTGTTGTATATGGACGAAGTCTACGGCTACTTCCCGCCAAACGCCAATCCCCCCTCCAAAAAGCCGATGATGCTGCTGCTCAAACAGGCCAGAGCCTATGGAGTGGGAGTGGTGCTCAGTACCCAAAACCCGGTGGATCTGGACTATAAGGGGCTCTCCAACATCGGCACCTGGTTTTTGGGCAGGTTGCAGACCAGGCAGGATGTGGAGCGGGTGATCGACGGACTGCTCAAAAGCGGCCAGGAACTCAATAAAAGCCAGCTTCGCACCCTTTTGGCCAACCTGCCCAAACGCACCTTTTTGCTAAGAAGTGTGCACAAAGAAAATATCGAGATCTTCAAGACCCGCTGGGCCCTCAGCTTTCTCAAAGGGCCCCTTTCCAAAGAGGAGATCGCTCGCCTCATGGCGGATAAAAAGCCAAAATCCCAGCAAAGCCCAAGAAGCAACCTCACCCCACCCCCCTCCACCGCTGCCAAGCCCCTGGTCAGCCCACAGCTGTCACAATATTTCGATATCACAGATCCAGATGGGCCTTTTGAGTTCGCTCCCTATCTTTTGGCCAAAGCCAGACTCCACTACCTCAGCGCCGCCAAAGGGATCGACCAAGAAGAGCGGATAGTGTGCGAGGTGGCGCTGCAACCCGAGCTCTCCACCATAGATCCCGAGTCTTGCGAAGAGGCCGAGGAGAAGCCCTACGCCACCACTCCTCCCCAAAACGCCTCCTACGCTCCCGTACCTTCCATCTTGGCCGACGAAAAAGGTATCAAGGAGATAGAGCGCACCTTCAAAGAGCACTTCTATCGCACCAAGCGCCTCACACTCTACAAAGTCCCTCGCCTACGAATAGAATCGCAGCCAGGGGAGTCCTACGAGGAGTTTCGAGCCAGAGTACTCGATATCCTACGCACCAAAAAAGAGGAAGCCGTCGCCAAACTACGCAAAAGCTACACTACCAAATTCAAGCGGCTCCAGCGGCGATTGGCCAAAGCGATACAGTGGGTCCAAAAGCAAGAGGAGGAGGCCAAGAGTCGGACTACCGATACGATCCTCTCTTTGGGATTGACTCTGCTCGACTCCCTATTTGGTCGCAAAAAGATCAAGTCCTCCACCCTATCAAAAGCCGGATCCACCATCAAAAAGGCCAAGCGAGCCTACGAGGAGTATGGAGATATCGAGGAGGCCAAAGAGGAGGTGGCAAGGCTCGAAGAGGAGCTGGAGCGATTGCAAGAGGAGCTCGAAGAGGAGATCCAAAAAATAGAAGAGAAATATCAGCTCCAAAACTACCCCATCAAAGAGATCTACATCAAACCGCGCAAGAGCGAGATCCAAGTGGATCTGGCTCTTTTGTGGCATCAGATTTAGGGTCTGTGCACGATCCCCATAAAAAGCGGAGTTTGGGTGGCGTCGTGGAAGATCATGAAGACAAAGGGGCGATCCAATGTGAAGCGATAGGGCTGTGGCGTAGCCGTCACCGAGATCACGCCGGCCGTAGCGGCCGCAGCCTCGCTTCCTTTTTCGTCTACCTCGATGTAGCTTTTGTGAAAGAGGCCACTGAGAAAGAGCCGCTGCTGGCTTGGGCCGATCAGCGTCAGATCGGCTCTATCGGGAGCGAAAATGGAGTGGATACCCATCTGCTTGAGCACATTGGAGAGCTCCTTGGTGCCCCATACGATCGTAAATTTGGGTAGCTTGAGCTCCACATTGGACCTTAGAATTCTTCTGTCGTACAGCACTTGGGGCTGCAACCCTCCAAGCTGGGCCAGCACATCGACGATCCCTTCGCCCTCTTTGGGTGCCAAAAGCCACATACTAAAATCCTTTTTGTAAGGCAGCTGCAAAGCACGGAAGGTGGAAAAATCGCTGATATTGTACTCAGAGCTCCTCTCCATCATATCCACTAAGACCTTTTGGCCATTTTCTGGATAGAACCACTCCTTCTTCGTCAAAGAAGAGTTGAACTCCTCCCTCCACTGCCCATAGAAGTAGACCACATCCACCAACACCGCTCTCGTAGTCGAAGAGATGGAGCCTGGAGGCAGCAGATCCTTGATCTTTCGATGGGTCTTTTGGGCCACCCATTCGTTGATCTGGCTTCGTGAGCCCTCGGGATCGTGGCTAAAATCGACTGTAAAGAGTGCGGCATCCAGCAGATCCCTTATCACATAGCGATAACTTCGGTAGGGATGAAAACCCTCATCGAACCAAGCACTATCGGCGATCTCCAGCTCAACCGCTTGGCTATGAAGCTGGGATCGAAGCTTTGCGAAAGAGGCGATGGAGTCGAAACCCTCGGGATAGCCAAGAGCCGATGCCAGCTCCTCTTTGGTATCTCCTTTGGCTCCTGCGTAGAGCATCTGCAAGGCATCTTCGATACTAAGAGGCGAGAGAAAGAGATTGTGGCCATCCTCCAGCCTTTTGGCCAGATCGATCCCCAGATGATACAAGGAAGAGCCGAGGATCTTTGTATCCGTGCTCACGTTTTGATCGCAGCTGCCCATATGCAAGAAGCTGGCTTGGCTGTCTGCTTTGAGGGCACAGTAGTTGGGATAGGTGATGAAGATGGGCTCGCAAGGAGTCGTCACACACTCTATTCGCTTGAGGCCGCACACGGGAGCGGGAGGCTCACCCTCGCAGGTGATGTGAGGAGCGGTGGAGACTATCTCCTCGCTACCCTCTTTTTCGAAAATCACTCGCTGGATATCTTTGCTGGCCAATATCCCGGCAAGATGGTAGGCCATATCGGCCGTACCGATCTGTGGCACGTGGCGAGCGATGGGGATCGTGACCACCTCATCGCTCAAAAAAATTGGCTCCAGCAGCTCCACCTGGATTGAGCCACTGGGCTCCGTGAGGCGATGGAGGATGAGATTGTAAAGAACAAAATCTGTCTGCTCTATCCGAGACTGCAGCATAGAGCTGGGATGGGCGGCCAAAAACTCCTGGGCCTCCCACCGATCGTGCAGCACTACGCTATGTGGAAAGGTGGAGAACTCATGGGATCGAAGCAGCGGCCAGTAGCGAAGAAACCCTCGCTCAAAAGCGATGCTTTGAGGATGAAGCGTAAAATGCATGAAGCCTAAGTTTTGATACTCAAAAAACGATCCTACAGGTGTAGGCAGGAGCTTGAAGACCTCTTTGGACTCCTTTTGGGCTCGGATGGTGATAAAATCGAACCTCGTATCTCCATCCTCGTCCAGATCCCCCAAAAAATAGAACCGCCACAGAGGCTGGGTGGTCAGCTTTACATCCACCCGCTTCCAGCCAAAGACGTTGCTCGGGGTAGGCTCGGTGCCGTGCATCTGATAGACATGGCCCAGTGGTGTCTTGAAGGCCCAGTTGTAGGCTTTGAGAGGCGAGGAGTCAGGATGGAAGGGATAAGGGTAGAAATATCCAGCAAGCTTGAAGCTTTTGTTTTGCAAAAGTGCGGGAGAAAAGTCGGCAAAGGCAAAAATCGTCGAAATAAGTACAAAGAGAAGTCGCAACATGGCATATCCTTTGTGGGTGGCTTTCTACATTGTAGTGGATAGTGGGTAAGCGAAGTGTTAGCCAGATGGCATTGGGAGAGGATCCCAATACCAGACTGCAGCACCATACAAGAAGCGACTCAAGAGCTTCCTTGCACAGATAATAGTAACGAAAAATTCGTTAAA
>JALWZJ010000066.1 GCA_027002625.1 Campylobacterales bacterium | reverse complement strand
AAAGGCTTGCCAAAGCGGGCGTTGATACTATCGACGATATTTTTGGCCAATTCGAAATCTGGCTGCTTCAAAGTCAAAAGGATTTGGTGTTGGCTTTGAAAATCGTAAGGCAAGCTTCGCTCGATGATGGCACCGTTTGGGATGATCCCTGTGGTGGTAAAATTTTTTTGCACTTTACCGCCTCTGTTTGATTCGGTATATCCACCTCCCGTGGAGACTGGCCCCTGAGCGAAGGCATAGATCTTTTTGTCGGGACCAAAAAGGGGTGTTCGGATCAGCACTCCATTGCCGATATCCTTGGCATCCCCCATGGAGGCTACCGTCACATCCACCACCATCCCACTCTTGGCAAAGGGTGGCAGTTTGGCCGTGACGATCACGGCAGCGGCGTTTTTGGTCTTGATATCGTTGGGGTCGATATTGACTCCCATCTTTTTGAGCATGTTGGAGACGCTTTGGAGCATGAACTTGGTGGTGGTCCCATCTCCCGTACCGTGTAGGCCCACCACGATGCCATAGCCTGTGAGGTAGTTTTCACGCACCCCTTCTACATTCACCAGCTGACCGATCTTCACCTCTACCGCCAGCAGCTGCAAGACCAAAATCGCCACGATCACTATATACCTCATCCTCTTCCTCTCATCAAAATGGCCAGATCTTCATCAAAAGATTCGCCAACCAGCCCGGCTTTTGGGTCTGGTTCAAAAATCCTTTGCCGTTGTACTCCACATACATATCCGACACTTTCGAAGAGTCGATGCTGTTTTGGGCATCCACGTCTCTTGGATTGATGATACCGCTGATTACCAGATACTGGGTGTCATCGTTGATTTTGACCATCTTCTTGCCTACGATGAACATATTGCCGTTGGGATAGACCTTGACCACACGGGCCGTGATCTTGGCCAAAAGTCTGGCGCTTCGGTTGGTCCCACCTTTGCCTTGGAAACTATTGGTGGACTTTTGGCCAAAACCAAAGAGCGTGCTCTTACCCGTTACTTTACGATCCATCACCGTAGGTGCGGGGATGGAGAGATCCATCTTGTTGGTTCTGGCACTTTTGGTATCGGTCTGGCCCGTGCCTTTGATATTTTCATTGACCAAGATCGTCACCACATCCCCCACGTTGTAGGCTTTGGCATCGCTAAAAAGATTGTCATAGCCGTTGTACAAGGAGCCCGGTGGCCGCTTGGCCGGCTGGTTGAGCACCTTGGGCGGCTCCATGATCTTGGGCGGCTTGGTGGGCAACTGCTGCTTGGAAGCACATCCTGTGAGGATGATCAATACAGATAGCCCACTACACCATTTTGCAACACTTTGCATCGAAGCACCTTGTTTGAAGATAGATTTTTGACCCGCACTATGTCGCCTACTCTGCCATTTTGGAGCGCCAATCCCAGCAGTTCGATACGAATAGCCCCTTTTTGGTAGACGATCTTGACGTTTCGCCTCTTTTTGACGGCATAATCGGGCTCGATAGCCGATCTGGTGAGGAACCGTCCCGCCTCGATCTTTCGTTTGGCCACGGCACCTATCACCTCGCCGATTTTTGGATAGCGGGAGAGGGATCCTCGAAGGGCACGCCGCTCCCACCGGATATCTTCGGGACCTATGATCTGGCCTCTTTGGATGGCACGCACGGCCACCGGCACTTTGAGATAGGTGGTGACCAGCACGGTGGGATGCACCCGCCGTAGCAGCTCTCCTCCCGAATGGATCCGCACATCGAGATAGAGACGAGAAGGGGTCTTGCTGGAAGTAAAGATCGCAAGGCGATACTCTCCCTCAGGCAGCGCCATTTTTTTGAAATTCAAAAGCACCCTTTCGATCTTCACCTCCGGATAGTTTTGGCGCACATACGCTTCGATAGCCTTCTCAAGCCGCTCTTTGGTCAGAGTGGAAGCTTGGGTAAAAAGCAGCAGCGGTCCACCGCCTACTCGCACCCTTTTTGGATCGATCATATGAGATCGCAACAGCTCCACCACCTCACTACGCTCCACCCGCCCGTCTGCCGCCGCTTGCGATGGTATCTGCAACCCTTTCAAAAACTGCACGACCCGCTTATCCTCACTCGAAATATCTGCTATTTCGCCCAAACTTAGCCCTCTATGCCACTTGGCATGGGAGTGGAGCGTGATGGTCACCTGTGCCCACACTCCCAAAGGCAAAAGCAAAAGGATCCAAAACTTACTTGAGATTCGCAACGGTTCTAAGCATCTCATCGGATGTGGTGATCCCTTTGGAGTTCATCTCGTACGCCCGTTGGGCCACGATGAGATTGACCATCTCTTCGACTATATTGACGTTGGAGCTCTCCAAAAAGCCCTGAGAGAGCTTGCCAAAGCCGTCGGTATTGGGATCTCCCTCCACCGCCTCGCTGGAAGCATCCGTAGCCAAAAAGAGATTTTGGCCGATCGCTTTGAGGCCCGCTGGATTGACAAAGCGATAGAGCTTGATATCTCCTAACTCCTCGGTGGTCTGGGCGCCTCCCTCGTTTCGCACGGCACTCACTTTGCCGTTGGGACTGATGGAGATACTCACCAGTGTCTCGGGGGAGCTCACCTGAATGTTTGGCATGAGCCTGTAGCCTTCGGTAGTGACGATATAGCCTTCGTTGTCGATCTGAAAATCGCCGGCTCTGGTGTAGGCCTCGCCCCCTCCTGGCAGCTCGATCTTGAAAAACCCTCTACCCTCTATCGCCACATCCAGATCCCTTTCGGTGTGCTTGAGGCTTCCTTGGGAAAAGATCTTGCTCACATCTGCCAGCTTCACGCCTAACCCCACCTGAATGCCGGAGGGGACTCTGTTGCCATCGGCGCTCACCACGCCCGGGTCCTTGATGTTTTGGTATATCAGATCTTCGAAGTTGGCACGGCTTTGCTTGAAGCCCACGGTATTGACATTAGCTATGTTGTGGGAGACCACGTCCAGATTGGTCTGTTGAGCCGACATCCCCGATGCCGAGGTCCATAGTGCTCGTATCATCTCTTCTCCTTTACGCTTTGCCTATCTCGTTGGTTTTTTGGTTGAGCTGGTCGATACTTTTGATAATGTTGTTGTATATCTCGAATTTCCTTTGGGTCGTGATGAGACTGGTCATCTCCAGCACCGGATTGATGTTGGAGCCCTCCAAAAATCCCTGATGGACTTTGTACTCTCCAGTCTGTGCTGCTCCCACAGGTCGGTAGTAGGTATCACCTACAGGTTCGATCTTGGTAAAATCTTTGATCTGCAAAAGAGCTACCTTTTTGCCCTTTTGATAGATCGCACCCTCTTGAGTGATGGTGATATCCTTTTGAGAATCAAGCTGGATCGGTCTGTTTTGGGTATCGAGGACTCTATTGCCCAAGCTGTCCACCAGATATCCTTCCTCGTTGAGCAAGAAGTGGCCATCTCTTGTGAGTAGTGTTTCGTTTTGGCGCTGGATCACGAAGTACCCCTTACCATCGATCGCCAGATCCAAAGGCGCTTTTGTCTCTTTCAAAGGACCTTGGCTCAGATCCAAGAGTGTTTGCTTGAAGCGCGGGAAGACCAGCAGATGATTGGAGTCCGAGCCGTTTTCGTCCAACCTCTGGCTCATCTGCTCGATCAAGAGCTTTTTGAAGCCACTGGTATTTGCGTTGGCGATGTTGTTGGTGGTGGTATCGAGCTGCTCCATCGCCCGTGATCCACCGCTTGCGAGCACATAAATAGATTGCAGATCCAAAGCCATCTTTTTCTCCTATATATCCAAGATCTTGAGCCTATCCTCAGGCGTGATGATATGGGTGATTTTGATGCCAAAATTGTTTTTGACCGTATAGAGCTCCCCTTTGGCGATCACCCGGCCATTGACTTTGAGATCGATCGGCTCGTTGACGAAACGATCCAGCTCTATGACGCTGTTTGGGTTGAGCTTGAGCACATCTTCGATAGCCATCTCCGTCGAGCCTATCTCCACCGTCACCTCCAACGGAATATCGAGTAGCATGGAGACTTTGGAATTGTCTTTGAGTAGATCGCTTGTGGAGCTTCGCTCATAGCTTTGCTGAGCGAACTGCTGCGCCATCAGCTCGTCCGCATCCACACCCGATCCAGTGTCATTGGATTCCTCTGTATCGGAGCCAGCTTCATCCGCTGACTCTTCCATCCCCTCTCCAAACTGCTGAGCCATCAACTCATCGGGACTGAGCTCGTTGTTCTCTTCACTCATTCTCTTCATCCTTTACCACTTCTTGTTTGAGCAGGGCCGCATACTTGTCTTTCACTTTGCCCAACCGACAGACGAATTTCTCCTTATCCTCCACCCGCAGCATCACGGGATCTTCTTTGCTCACATCCAGCATCAGCTCCGTTCCCACATCCCATTCGATGATCTCTTTCATGAAGTACTCCCTCTTGGCCAACTCCAGTGTCACCTTCACGGGAGTCTCCATGATCGACTCGTTGAGGCGCTCCCGCCATACATCGTCCACCTCGCCAGAAAACTCACTATAGATGATATCCTTGATAGGCAAGAACATCCCCTGGGGATAGCAAAAGTAGATAGGAGCCTCGAAGCCGTCGATATCGATCACACACTCGGCGATGATCACCTTCTCGTTTCCCGTGGTGATTCTGGCCAGTGATGGGTTGAGCTCCGTGGACTTTTTCTCCACCTTGAGAGGATAGACGGCACTAAAGGTCTCTTGCAAGGTCTCAAGAGCCGTATCGATGAAATCTTTGATGATGTAGGTTTCGAGCTTGGTAAACTCTCGCCCTTCCACCTTGAAAGGCTTGGCCGGTCCGCCGAACATTACGCTGATGATGGTAAAGACCAGCCTCGAATCCACCACCAAAAGCGCCATCTCTTTGAGAGGCTTCATGGTGAAAGTGGTGTAGCTCGAAGGCATAGGGATCTTGAACATAAAAGTGTTGAATCTGGTGATATAGATGCTCTCTTTGGAGACCATGTTGATCTTGGGCAGGATCTTTCGGATATCGTCACGAAAGAGTTTCACCCACCGCTCGTAAATCAGATCAAGACCGGGGAGTCCCCCTTTTTTGATGCTCTCAAGCTCGGAAAAATCGAAAGGGCGAATATCGGAGGGCTCTTCTACTTCCTCCTCGCCACCTTCGTCACCGCTTAAAAGGGCATCTATCTCCTCTTGAGACAAGAAGTCTTGATCGGACATGCTCTACCTTAGATTAACATTTGTTCTATTATAGTTGAAAAAATCTGCTATTTCAAGAAATGTCGACAGATTTTGAAAAATTCGTTAACTTGTATCATAAGTCAAACTTATGCTACAGATACTCCTCTCCAGAGCCGAAATCGATGACGCCTTTGTTGATGAGATTTTTGATCTCGTCGATGATCTTTTTCTGGGCCTTTTCCACGTCGCTTTTCTTGACGGGCCCCAACACCTCCATATCCTCCAAAAACATCTCCGCCGCCCGCTTGGACATGTTGGACAAGAATTTGTTGAGGATCTCCTCGGGAGCTCCTTTGAGAGCCATCATCAGATCGTTCTTGTCCACGTTTTTGAGTATCTCGATGATCGCTTTGTTGTCCAGCTTGAGAATGTCTTCGAACTTGAACATCCGTTCTTCGATATTTTCCGCCAGGATCTCGTCCTCTTTGCGCACCTCTTCGAGTAGTTCCATCTGCAGTTCTTTTGGCAGTGAGTTGACGATCTCGGCGGCGATATCGATACCACTGAGACTCTCCTCGTTGCCAGCTCCTATGGTGAGCAGCTCCTCTTCGAGGGTATTGGCCACCACCTTGAGGGTCTGGGAGGAGATCTTTTCGATGGAGGCTATTCGCTTGATCACCTCCTCTTGGACGTTGGTCACCCCCACCCGTTTGGGGATATACTGCAAGATCTCGGCCGCTTTGGATGGCTTGAGCTGCGAGAGGATCAAGGCGATCA
>JALWZJ010000065.1 GCA_027002625.1 Campylobacterales bacterium | reverse complement strand
ACTACTCACTGTATGAAACAGATAATTTTGATTATGATTTTGTTCTTCTGCCCTCTCATAAAGGTGTGAAATTATGTAATGATAGCGATAAATTTGTAGTTTATCCAAACACATTTGATTTTGAATTTTTAGATACAAATACAAGAAGAAACGATATTTTCTATCAAAATGCAAAAAGATTAAATCCCCTCAAAAATAATCGTCCATATAATTGGCAAGAGTGGCAAAACTTTAAAAACTTTAGAGATTTTTTTGATGGTAAAACCGCACTTTTGCATAGGGTAGTTTCATTGATTTATAGCAAAATGCAAGATTGGGAAAATTATGAAGAGAGTTTTAAAAAATTTATGCAAAGTGTTTTTAAAAAAGAAGAAATTGACATAGAAAGATTAGGGATAAAAGATTATAGTTTTAACGAAATGAAAAAATTCCTCGATATGTTTGAATTTTGGCATACAGCACTAAAGGAGATATGATGAGTGAAAGTCAAAATAAAAACCCTAAACCTATAGAAATTTTTGCTATGGCAACAGATCCTATTTATATAGGAACAGGCGGATATACGATAGGAAGAGTTGATAATACTATAGTAAGAGATCCAATAACAAATATCCCAAAAATTCCAGGCAGTTCTTTGGCTGGGACTTGGAGGTATTACGTTGTTCTTGAGACTTTAAAAGATATAAAAGATTATCAGCCAGAATGGGAAGATATAAAAAATAGTGAAGGTGATACAGTTGGCAAAAAATTAGAGAAATTTAATTGGAATAATAAACAACCTGATGGCTGGAGAGGTTTTGCAGGAAATCAAGTAATGAAAATAACTTGTGCTGGGCAAGATAATATTCCTCAAGAAGAGTTGGCGAATTCACCGTATGCTACAGATAAAAATGGTAAAACCGGCCATTGCGGACATTGTATTGTCTGTAAAGGATTTGGATTTTCTAAAAAAGATATCAGTTGGCAAGGACAATTGTTTTTTAGTGATTTAAATATTTTATTTTTTCCAGTTTTTACAGTAAGAGGGACTAAATGGATAACTACGGTTTCAAATTTAAGAGAAATTGGATTAGAGGAAGATGAACCTTCTAAAAATAAAATAAAAACAAAAAAAGGAGATGAAAGACATCTTAATTTAGGTTGGCTGCATTTAGAAGTTGAAGGAACTCATAGATTTTGTAATGAAATAGAATTTGAAAATTTTATATTAACTCCTGATGATGTTATCATAGTTCCTAAAAGCCTATTTTCTCATATAATAAATTCAAATTTAGAAGTTCGAACCTCTGTCTCAATTGACCCAATAACAGGAGCGGCAAAAGAGGGAGCTCTTTTTACGAGTGAAGCGATTCCAAGAGGAACAATTTTTTATGGAAATATAAGAATTTTTGATAAGAGTAGCTTTGCCCAAGCAGAAGAGAAGTTACAACCTTTGCCGAGTATAAAAGAATTAGAAAATGCATTAATGGATAGCAAACATTATTATGAATCTCTTGGCATAGGCGGTATGACTACAAGAGGTTTTGGAAGACTAAAAATTATGTTGATATAAAGCTATGAGTAAGATTTTAGAAGAGAAATTAGAGCGCTATTTTGAGGAAGCAAAAAAGCATATTCAAAAGATAAAGAGCGCAAAAGAAATCTTGCAAGATGTTATGCCTTTGAGTGGAGAAAGCTTAATAAAACTTAGTGAAAAAGAGCAAGATAAGCTTGATATTTTGATTTTTCGTTTTGCAAAGTTGCAAGATTTGTTAGGAAGAAAGATTTTTAGAAGCATTTTAGATTTTAGCGGATATGAGAGCAATGTGCCTTTTGTAGAGATTTTGAGTGAGCTTGAAAGAGAAGGTTTGATAGAAATAGATAAATGGATGGCTTTAAGAGATGCAAGAAATGCAATAGCCCATGAATATCCAAATGAAGAGAAGAAAATAGTAGATGAATTGAATTTTATATTTGAAGAAGTTGAGTATCTCATTCAACTTACACAAAAGTTAGAGGAGTATTTCGGTGCGATTAAATCTAAAAGAGCAGCAGGTGATTAAAAAGATTTTAAAAGAATTCTTTGGAGACGTAAAAATTTATATTTTTGGCAGTAGATTGGATGACAGTAAAAAAGGTGGAGATATAGATATATTTTTGCAAATACCCAAACCTATAGCAAATAAAAGAGCAAAAAGAGCAAGGGCAAAACTACTTTTGGAAGAGAAGCTTTTAAAACCTATAGATATTATCCTTGAAGAAGATGCAAATCAATTTATTAAAAAAGAAGCGATGCAAGGAGTAGAGTTATGAGTGATGAAGTTAAAAATTTAGATGCTCTTATAAATGAGATAGGGTTTGAGATAGCCCAAATAATTGACGAGAATATGATAAATAAAATATTGGGTGTTTTGGCAAATGATGGGGTTTATGCAATGTGGGTTTATTGTCTTAATAAATTAACTGAAAAAGATTTTTCCTCTTTTTTAAAACAATTATCAGTACTGCCTGTAAAAATAATAGATAAAGAAAATAATAATGAAATCGAATTGGTAAAAGAAGATATTGAACAATATTTAAACCTTTTAGATGAGATTAATGAGATAAAAAATGATAAAACAAAGAACGAAGAGTTGAAACAAAAACGAGTAGAAAAACAAGAATATTTTATAAAGTTTGAGCAATTTTTCCAAAACCTCTCAGCCGATATCCATCAACTTCTTTTTTTCAAAGATATGGTAGAAAAAGCCCTCATCTATGCAAGATATCACGCTAAAGCTATGGGAGAGTGAGATGGCAAATGAAGAGAAATGGTATGAAGTTACTTTTAAACAGATCCAGCCAATTCATATCGGAGATAATAAACACGGTGTGATTAATGAAACTAAAATTTTTATTCCTGGTCAAACTATGTGGGGAGCTTTAACGAACGCTTATTTTAAAAAGACAAATGTTTATGATAAAAATTTGTTTAAAAATATTAGCTGTTTTTATCCAAAAATAGAGGGGAGCGTGTTATATCCCAGATATGAAGAAGGAGAGTTTTTTTTAGGTTTTTGTAGTGAAGCCGAATTTCGCCAAAAATTTACAACTACTTTCCTCTCAACTGCAATCAATTCTACTACTTTGCACGCACAAGATGAGAGTTTGCATGAAATAGATGTGATTTTGCCAAATGAAATTGAGTGGGTTGGATATGTGAAAGCCAAAAAGGAGCAGCTTGATCATATAGGAGAAGTTTTTATCGGTGGTGATAGTAGATATGGTTTGGGTTTAATGAAAATGGTAAATGTTCGCGAAGATGAAAATTATATGTATAATCCAGAAAAAGGTATTATTAGAAAATATAAAAAAAATGAGCCATTGACAAATTTCGTAGAATTTGAAAATCAAAATTTTATAGGAGAATTGAAACTTATAGCAGAATTTGATTTTACAACGACCCCTCCTACAATATCACAAGTAAAATTTGTCATAAATGTAGGAGGTAGAATCCTATAAACCTCAATAAAGCTTTTTCTAAGTTTTATACAATATCGAAAATATGGCCTTTATCAGTCAATGAAAACTTGAAATCAGTATATTTTAAGCTATAATATTGCAAAAAATATTGATAAATTTACCTTAATATGGTAAATTTTATGCGGTTTGAAAGTTCCCTATGGGATTTGAAACACAAGGAATTTTATTATGCAGAATGTTTATATTGGTTTGAAAGTTCCCTATGGGATTTGAAACTGAATCTCAATCGCTTCTTTTGCCATCATCTACTCCTTTCGTTTGAAAGTTCCCTATGGGATTTGAAACCATTTATTGTATTATTCATACTTCTTTTAGAAAAGTTTGAAAGTTCCCTATGGGATTTGAAACAGGCTTCTACAATGCTTCAAAATATTATTGAAATCAAGTTTGAAAGTTCCCTATGGGATTTGAAACACCACTTCACAATTTCCTAATTCAAACAATTTTTTCAGCGTTTGAAAGTTCCCTATGGGATTTGAAACTCAAAAACTATTCCTATACTACCCACAAACTACTTCAAGTTTGAAAGTTCCCTATGGGATTTGAAACTAGTGCAAGTACATTTGCAAGGGGAAGCGCGTAAAACGTTTGAAAGTTCCCTATGGGATTTGAAACACGTATACGGTACGTGCTTACCAAAGAGATTACGCAGTTTGAAAGTTCCCTATGGGATTTGAAACAAAAGTTATTGATATTGCCGCTGGGTATGGTTATATGTTTGAAAGTTCCCTATGGGATTTGAAACCCCAGCCTATAAAAAAACTGGGAGAGTTTTTGGAGTTTGAAAGTTCCCTATGGGATTTGAAACATTGATCATATTGATTAATTTTTTCTTCTTCTGTTTGAGTTTGAAAGTTCCCTATGGGATTTGAAACATTGATCATATTGATTAATTTTTTCTTCTTCTGTTTGAGTTTGAAAGTTCCCTATGGGATTTGAAACTTTCATTATGGGGAGGAACAGCACATACCGTTAGAAAAGTTTGAAAGTTCCCTATGGGATTTGAAACTCGATACATTTTTCACTCCTTTATCCAAATTTTAGTTTGAAAGTTCCCTATGGGATTTGAAACAATTTATACTTTTCTCTTTTACAATTTCGATGTATGTTTGAAAGTTCCCTATGGGATTTGAAACTCGATACATTTTTCACTCCTTTATCCAAATTTTAGTTTGAAAGTTCCCTATGGGATTTGAAACTCAAGCTTCGTGACAAGTTTAAGGCCGAAGTAGCGTTTGAAAGTTCCCTATGGGATTTGAAATGAAAGGGATTTGGATCAATTAAAATAGATCTAAGTCTAAGATAGTTAGCAGATATTTATGAGTAAAAAATCCGCACCTTCTTGCGCAAGTGCAGTTTTTGCTCCACAGGGATTTCGGTGGCGTGGAGGCTCAGCCATTTGAGGTCAGGCAATGCAAAAAGCGTGTTCGCATCTTTGATAGGATTGTGTGAAAGGTCGAGATTGACCAGAGTCGGGATCTGTGCCAAGGGTGTGATATCTGCTATTTCGTTGGCAGAAGCTACGAGTTTTTTGAGTTTAGGTAGACGCTGCAGGGGTGAGAGGTCGCCGATGCGGTTGTGGCCCACAAAGAGGTATTTGAGATTATAAAATCCTCGCAGCGGCTCCAAGCTCTCTATACGGTTATGCGAGAGCGCCACTTTGCGCAGGTGGGGTAGTTTGGCCAAAAGGGAGATATCTTCGATCTCGTTGCGTGAAAGGGCGATATTTTCCAAAAAGTCCATCTTTGCCACCTCCTGTGGAATCTCACGAAGCCCCAGATCTCGCAGATCCAGATAGTAGCGCTTGGTGGCGAAGGTCTCTTCGATGATTTGGTCTACCTTTTTCATGCTCCTATCATAGCATAAAGCCTACAGAAATTTTTAATATTTTTTGTCCTATCATTTAAAAAAGGAGTGATATGGACAAGGAAGCGATAAAAAAAGAGCTCTTCGAGGTGATCGACAGCCTCAAAGAGAAGGTGATACGGGTGCGTCGCGATATCCACAAGCATCCAGAGCTTTCGGGGCACGAGGAGCATACCAAGTATCTGGTCAAAGGGATCTTGGAGATAGAAGGGTACGAGATCAAGGAGTTCGAGGGCCATCACGGACTTTTGGCCGATCTGATCGTAGATCCCGACAAACCCTTCGTGGCCATCAGAGCCGATATGGATGCGCTGCCTATCCAGGAGCAGACGGGCAAACCCTACGCCAGTGAAGTGAGAGGCGTGATGCACGCCTGTGGTCACGACGCTCATACGGCTATCGCCGTGGGTAGCGCTATTGCCATGATGCAGGTCAAGGATCGGCTGCCTTGGAATGTGCGCTTTATTTTCCAGCCATCGGAAGAGGTCAATGAGGGAGGAGCCTCGCAGATGATCGCAGATGGTGCTTTGGAGGGGGTCAAGGCGATCTTTGGGCTGCATGTCTATCCCTATTTGATGACTGGGCAGATCGGGTATAAATATGGAGTGATGATGGCCAGTGCCGACACCTTCGAAATCGAGATCTTTGGCAAGAGCGCTCATGGAGCCAGACCCCACGAGGGGGTAGACGCCATCTTGGTCTCTTCCATGTGTGTCAATTCCCTCAACCATATCATCTCCAGACGCATCGACCCGCTCCATCCAGCCGTCATTAGCCTTGGCACGATAGAGGGTGGCACGGCTCCAAACGTGATCTGTGATCATGTGCGCCTCACTGGCACCGTGCGCACGGTCAACGAGGGAGTGCGCAAGAAGATCCCCGAGATGATGGAGGATGCCGTCAAGGGCAACTGCCACAGTATGGGAGCGACCTACAACTTCCATTACGATTTTGGCAACCCCGAGCTCATCAACACAGACTGGGCCGTGGATATCGTCGTTCAGGAGGCCAAGAAGATCGTGGGTGAGGAGAATGTGGTCGATCTCAAAGAGCCAGTGATGGGGGGAGAGGACTTTAGCCGCTATTTGCAGCTGGTCCCTGGAGCCTTTTTTCGTCTTGGGGTCTGTAACCCCAAGAAAAACACCTGCGTCAGCCAGCACCATCCAAAGTTCGATATAGACGAGGATGCACTGCCTATCGGGATGAAGGTGCTAAGCGCCGCGGCGATAGAAGCGATGGAGAGACTTGGTGAAAAACAGATTTAAAATATCGTTGTACAACGATCTGGAGTATTTCAAGCCCTTGCGAGCCTTTTACGAGGAGCTGTGCCACATCATCGATTTTCCTGCCAAAGAGTCCAAGGAGCTCGAAGAGGCGCTCTACGAGCTTTTTGAAAATGCGGTGGTACACGCCTATGGGTCGGAGGAGGGGATCATCGATGTGGAGTTTGTGCTTTTTGAAAACGGTATCGAGATCTCGGTACGGGATAAGGGGATGCCCTTTGATGAGCGAATCTTGCGCAGTGTTCCTCTCGATCCATCTGTGCAAAACAAAGGGCTCAATCGGGTCTTTTTGCTTGTGGACGATTTTCGCTATCTCAATCTGGGGCTTGGGGGCAAGAAGTTCTCGGTAGTCAAGTATGCGCCGATGCGGCTGCGACTCAAAGAGGATATCCCATTTTACAGCGATATCGGTACCGAGGTGGACGAGGATCTCAAAGCCCATCTAAGGGACAAGCTCAAAGTGCGCAGCTACCAAGAGGGGGATGAGGTAGAGATTTCTCGCCTTATCTACAAAAATTACGGCTACACATATTTCAAAGATCTCTTCTACTATCCCGAGAAGATCCGCCAAAAAGAGAAAAGCGGCCAGATCCACTCCATCGTCGCCGAGATCGATGGCAAGATAGTGGGGCATTTTGCGTTGGTGATGGTCCCACATTCCAACAGTGCCGAGATCGGTATCGCCGTGGTGGATCCAGGATTCAAGGGTATGGGGATCATGAAAGCGATGTTTGAAGCCCTTTTACAAAAAGCACAAGAGCTGGGACTCGATGCTCTTTTTGGCGAGGCGATCACTTTCCATCCCTACAGCCAGCGAGCCAATGCCAGATTTGGATTTTTCCCTACCGCTTTGCAGCTGGGTGAGTTACATCAGATGGTCCAGCTCAAGGGGCATAAATATCCCTATCGTGGTACAAGAGGTGCAGCACTGGTGGAGTACAAGGTCTTCAACAAAGCCAAACGCATCATCGCGCTGCCCAGGCGCTACGAAGAGTGGATAAAAAAGGCCTATGAGGGGTGTGATGTACCTTTTGAAGTAAGAGACAGAGGTGAAAAAGAGGAGAAGATCGCAATAGAACATAATCCCACCTTCAATATCTCTACCATCACCATCCACAACGTTCCCGAAAACTTTGGTGAGCGTTTTGTGGATATTTTCGAAGAGGCCCTCAAAAAGCATCCAGATATGCTCTATGCCGATATCGCTTTGCAAAGTGTAGGGGATGTGGATGAGGTAGTGGATGTTTTGAGGGAGTTTGGTTTTTTCTACTGCGGGGTGCTCTTTGCTCGGAAAGGGGGCAAGGATTATCTGCGAATGCAGCTGGAGCTTGCCGAAAACATAGAAGAGCAAAATATCGTCTGCTACAGCGATATGTGCAAGGAGCTGCACCGCTTCATCTTGGAGGACAAGGCGAGCGTGCGTGGGCACTAAACTCACCCACTTCCTCAGCCCACTCCGCTATCCGGGCTCAAAAAAGAGAATGGCGGACAAGATCGCCTCTATCGTTGTAGATTATGAGTTTGAAACGTTTGTAGAGCCGTTTGCTGGAGGAGCGTATATAGCGCTGGTTTTGGCCAAGAGTGGTTTGGCCAAAAGGATCGTATTAGCCGATCTGGATGAGCTGGTGGCCGCCTTTTGGCAGGCTCTCTTTTTCCATACCGACGATCTGATTGATCTCATCGATCGCACGCCGATAGATTTGGCCACGTGGCTCAAGATCCGAGACAGCCAGCCCACCACCCTCATCGACAAAGCCTTCAAATGCCTCTATCTCAACCGCACCAACTACTCTGGTGTGCTCAAAGGCGGCGTGCTGGGTGGATACGCCCAAAAGAGCCGCTATAAGATCGATTGTAGGTTTGATAAGCCCAAGATCATCAAACGTATCCAAGATTTGGCCAAATTGTGTGATATGGTGGAGGTCTATCACTGTAGCTACGAAGATTTGGCCAAAAAAAGCTTTGATAAGCCCTTTTTCTACTTCGATCCACCCTACTACCAAAAGGGTAATCTGCTCTACAACCACTACTTTGGCCAAGAAGATCACATCAAACTCAAAGTCTTTTTGGCCAAACTCAAATCCCCGTGGCTGCTAAGCTACGACTACCATCCTGATATCGAGGAGCTTTATCGGGATCATAGGATCATACGGCATCATAGCTACCATAGTGCCACCCAAAAGAGCCAAAGAGCCAAAAAGATGGAGCTTTTGATCCTCAATACTCAAATTTGATATAGGTGGTTTGGTTTCGTTTTTGGGTGGAGATGGTGGCTTGGGGAAAGAGTCTATGCAAAAGCGGCATGACCAGCTGGTAGGCGAAATCCTGGTCTACAGAGGGCACCACCCTCTTTATGAGCCCGATCACCGCTCCATATTTGAGCTCTCCTTGCAAGCCTTTGTTTTGCAACTCCTCCATCGTAGTGGAGTTTGACGAGACGGCGTGATAGATCCGCTCCTCCAGCTCTTTTGCGGAAGGGGTGGAGGAGATTTCTTGGCGCAACTTGCTTGCGTAGGTGGTGGAAGCGGGCTTGGAGTAGTGGGGGTCTTGTGGCTCGTAGAGCCGCTCGAAGGAGAGGCTGCGCAAGAAGACGGGGTAGGGTTTGCCTCCCACAGAGGACCACATCACCCCTTGTCCAGGGATCGCCTCGTTGAGCAAGACGCTGAGGATATCGTCGCTAAAGTGGGAGTTGGCCCCTTTGATGGTACGCAGATCCGCCGAAGAGAGCAGATGCATCAAAAACCAGTTGTCTCCTTGGCTGAGGATCTGAGTAGGGATGGAGCCTGGCTGTTGGGTGATCAAGAAAGCTCCCAGATCGTACTTTCTCCCCTCTTTGACCCATTCGACGAAAGGCTCGGCAGCGCTCTCTTTTTCGTTGAGCACCGACTGGGCCTCTTCCACGACAGCCAGGACCGGGATGGAGCGGGACTCTTTGGCGGTAAATTGGTAGGCGTTGTGGTTGAAGATATTGCGTAGGATTAGTCCTGCCAAAATCAGCGAGCTTTTGCCCCGCATCATGGAGATATCCACGATACAAAGCTTCCCATCCGCAAGTGCTCTTTTCAATCCTTGATAGAAATGGCTGCTTGGTTCATGGAGCATATTGATGATCTTGGTCATATTGGCTCGGATAGGTCCAAGCTCCACCGGATCGATCTTGCCCATCTGCATCACATCCATCACCTCCTGATCGCTGGCTTGCATGCCCTTTTGTGCGATCAGATCTACAAGAGCCCTCCATCGAAAAGGAGGGAGGCTTTTGAGCTTGACCACGTTTTGCTGATCTTGCTTTTCGCTCGGCAACGCCAGCCCCACCACGTCCGCCGCTCGAAACTCCCTGATATCCAGACGCACACCAGCTGCGACGAAAGATGCGTAGTAGGGACTTGGGGCCTGGCGGTCGGTGAAGACCACGATCTCGTCTTTGAGGTGCTCTACGTCGCACAGCCCTGGCCGCCCCTTGTCGTCTGGCCAAAAATACTCTCCATCGGGGTCGAAGATAATGGTACCTACCGGCTTTTTGGTCCCGCCTCGTTTGGTGACGGTGGGGGTGGAGCGGTAGAGCTCGCTAAAGAGGAGCTTGTTGAGGTTGGATTTGCCAAAGCCGGCACGAGCGAACAAAAAGGAGCGGCGAGCGATGAGGCTCTGCATCGAAAAGTGGATGGGGATGGAGGGGGAGCGTAGCTGCATCCAATCGAGTTCTTCTATCTTTTCGCTGCCAGCGGCATAGACGAACTCTCCCAAAGCGAAGTAGCCGATATGGGCTCCAGGAGTGTTGGCGCCACACAGCTCCTTGAGCACTTCGTCTGTGGGAAATGCCACGGGACTGCCCACATGAGGCAGGCGTCTATGGGAGGAGACGAAGACAAGGCCTTCGTTGCCAAGACGCACCACCCCAAGCACTCTGATATCCACCCGATACTTCAGATACTGCTCCCTGATATCTTCTGGAATCTGCCGTCCTTCCTCCATCGCCCGGATATTGAACTCCTCTCCCGCACCTGCGGTGAGTTTGCCCTCTGAGGACAAAGAAGCGATGCGACCCAGTACCGCCTCGTTCTCGTGCTCGAGCTGGATGAGGACGAACTGCCCGATCATCGGGATGCTTTGGAATTCGTTGCGATAAGGCAGCGCCAAATCGGCGTGAAACTCCAATCCTCCTTCTTTGAAACCCCGAAAGATTCCCACTTTATTGGATGTGGTAAAAAGCTCCATATTTTCTCCTAATAGCGCTCTTTGGCCGGATCTTTGTCCAGTAGAGCGAAAATGTCCAAAACATCCCTCTCTTCATGCAAGATCTCCCGCACCGCCTCATAGATCTGAGATTGGAGCAGATCGTAATCGAAATCCACCAATGCCGCATACTCATGAGCCTTTTGCAAAGCCAGAGGGTAGTAGGGTACTGGAAAGCCCTGGGCTGCGTCAAAAAGCAGATGACCAAGGATCTGAGGCGCTCGATCCTTTTGGTGATCGAAGATATCCACCGCCCATATGGGATCGAGGGATTTAGGACCAAATTTGGCGAAAAAGAGCCGACCCGCTACGAAATCTTTTAGTTGGTCTCTTTCGATCTCCTCGTCGCTTCTGGCGGCGAACTCCTCCCACTCGTAGGTCTTCTTTTCGAGCTTTGGCGGGACCTCCACGAAGCTTGGGTAGGGGGTGTGCAAGACCTTTTGGCCAAGCATCGCGAGGCGGTAGCGGGTGAGGAGTTTGTTCTTTTTGGCGATACCGCAAAGGTAGAGATGGCGCTTACTCTTTTTGGCCTCTTCGAACTTTTGGGCTATGAGCTTCTGGATCTTTGGGAAGATCCCTGGGAAGAAGACTTTGGTGCGCAGCAGTCCGTCGAACAAGAAGAGAGTATCGGTACCGTACTCCTTTTGGAGGATGAGAGAAAGCAGTACCGCCCACTCCACGATCTGGCGATAGTCATAGATCCAGCCGCGATTTTTGGCGCGGCCTTTGGAGTCGGTGCCCAGCATATGGCTAAGCTCTCGAAGGTGGCGTACCCCCACAGCCTCCATCAACGCTCCCACCACATCGGTGGCTCTGCCGTGATGGTCGAAGTGGCTTTTGCTAAGTCTGTCGATGGAGCTTTGGGAGGAGAGGACCTTGACAAAGAGCTCGTTGCGGCTGGAGTCCACGATACGCACAATATGTAGATCGAATGGATCGAAGACAAAGGAGTTGTTGCCGCCATCGGTGCCCACCATGGCCACGGCGGTACTGCTTCTTGGAGCAATACGATGTTGGCGGGATTTGAGTGGCTTTACATCTTCGATCAGCTCCTCCAATAGCGAGCGTTCAGCGAGGATCTCCTCTTTGATGGAGGAACGCAGATCAGTGAGGGTGGCTGGATCGATCATCACTCCTCCTCGGTATTGAAAGCTCTGTCTCCCGCATCTCCAAGTCCTGGGCGGATGAACATACGGCTATCGAGCTTTTCGTCTATCTGGGCGATATGGATGGTCACATCCGGATGCTTTTGGCTTACATGCTCCAGACCTTGGGGGGCGGCGATGAGGTTGAGAGAGAGGATATTTTTGGGATTTTCTTTTTTGATCACATCGATGGCGTCACTCAGCGATCCTCCCGTGGCTACCATAGGATCGAGCAAGATCGCCGTTTTGCCTTGGAGCTTGGGGAAGCGCTTGTAGAAGATGGTGGGCTCGAAGGTTTGCTCGTCTCTCTTCATGGCCAAAAATCCCACGGGCACTTCGGGCAGTACCTCCAATACTCCCTCCATCATAGGGATCCCAGCTCTAAGAATCGGGATGAAGGCCAGCTCTTTTTGCTCTATTTGGCCAAATTCCATCTCCCCTACCCAGGTAGTGATCCTTTTGGGGTGAAGCGGCCACTCCTGCATCGCTTCAAAGAGCAGATACTGGGCCAGTAGTGCGATATTTTTGCGAAAGAGGGCAGGGGAGAGGGTGTGGTCTCTGATGGTGTTGATAAGATGTTTGATCAGTGGATGGGATGAGTGGCGGATGTTGTGCATCTGTGACTCCTTTAGAATATGGTAAAGTCTTTGCGATTAAAGTCACTTTAAATTCAAGCACCCTTTGCTATAATCGGTAAAAAAGGAGGTGCTATGGAGCAGAGCAACGAATATCCCTCTTATTATCGCGAACCGGAGGTGGTCAAGGAGAGTATCTACAAAGGGAGTGAGGCGCTGCAAAAGGCGCCCGAGATCACAGGAGTGCCCACGGGGATCGAGGGGCTGGACGATCTGTTTTTCACCGTCAAAGAGAAAAACGGCAAGCTCGAGAAAGTGAGTTTGGGAGGTATCCCAAAATATAGTGTCTTCAATATCACAGGCGTGAGCGATACGGGCAAAAGCCTCATGGCCGAGCAGTTTGCCGTGGAGCAGGCCAGAAAAGGGCAAAAGGTGGCTTTCATCACCGTGGAGACCCCGGCCAATTTCGTTATCGCCTCCATCAAGTACCGCGCCTTGGCGATGGGATACAACTTCGACGAGTTCGAGGACAACATCATCCTCATCGATGCGGCGAGCCACAGCAAGATACGAGAAAATCTCCCCGATCTTTTGGCCACGCTCGCCTACGCCATCAAAAGCTACAAGATCGACTACACCGTCATCGACTCCATCACGGGACTGTTCGAGAACAAGGAGATGATGGCCAGAGCGATCGTTAGAAGAGTCTTCAACTTTATGAAAAAGTGGTACCAAACGGCCATATTTATCTCCCAAAAGCGAAGCGGCCACGAGGAGCTGAGCGCCGAGGCGGCGGGAGGATACGCCGTAGGGCATATCGTGGATGGAACGATGGTGGTGGCCAAGGAGCTGATCACCAGTCAGTATCAAGCCAGAATCTACAAAGCGAAGATAGGTGATCTCGTGCGGCTCTTTCGTATCGACGGATGCCGTATGAGTGGGCACGACACCAAGACCCACTTCATGGAGATCACCGATACCGGTATAGTAAAAATCAAAGAACCAATAGGAGGATAAGATGATCATACTCACAGGCGATACACTCACTATCGACGAAAAGGGGTTGGAGCGACTCGTCGAGCGGGTCTTTTTCAAATCGATCGATCTTTTGGGAGGGCTCAAAAAGCTGGCGGAGTACCGCACCCTCACCTGGCTGCCCTCACTGGCTCGCGCCGCCTTTGCCGTGGTGCTCAGAGAGGAGTATCTCAAGCCCGAAGACGAGATAGCTGAGTATGTGGGACTGACCAGAAACACCGTGCGCAATATCCTCAGAGCCGATCCGGATATGGCGATGTACAAGATCCAGCACCTCGATGAGCTCAGCGAAGAGGAGAAAAAGGAGCTCAAGGTCCATACCGCCGGAGGCGTAGCCAAGCTGGCTTACAAGCTGGTCAAGGAGGGGCAAGACTCCCAGACTCTGCTCGATTTTTGTCATGCGATGGCGGGCGAAGCGCTGCAGGCCGCTTCGTGCGAGAGTCCATGGGCCTATCTGGTGCTCAAGCACACCAAAGGTATAGACTATCCCATCATGGATTCTTCCGTCCTTGAAGAGCGGCTTGGCGGTATCCAGATCAAAGGGCTCGATGGCACCGAAGTGGCCAAGGGGCTGCTCTATCCCATCAAGACACCGGCTCAGTTGCTGCACGAGATCAAGGAGTATCTGCAAAGCAAAGGCGTGCAGTGATCTCGCTGATCTACAAGAACATGTGCCCCAACTGCGGGGGCGATATCACGAGCGAGCGTCTGGCCAAGGGGCTGGTGTGCCAAAAGTGCCTACCCGAGGAGGTGGAGCCCTCCAAGCAGTGCGAGGTGGTAAGAGGAGAATTCGAGAAGGTATGTAGGCTATGGGAAGAGGCCAGGGAGTTCGAGGAGTTTTTTGGCCAAAAGATAGGATTTGGACCAAGAGAGCTGCAGCTTAGCTGGGCCAAGCGGTTTTTCCTTGGCCGCTCCTTTGCTCTTTTGGCTCCCACCGGTATCGGCAAGACCACCTTTGGGCTGAGTCTTGCCTCTTTTATCCGTCCCAAAAAGAGCTATCTGCTCTTTCCTACTGCCCTTTTGGCCAAAGAGGCTGCCAATAGGCTGCAAAAGATGGGCCAAGAGGCTCTGTTTTATGACAGCTCTTTGTCCAAGAGGGCCAAAGAGGAGGTCAAAGCGAAGATAAAGGCGGGGGATTTTGAGATACTGATCACCACCACCAGCTTTTTGTACCGCAACTTCGAGATCATTCCACGAGATTTTGCGCTCATTTTTGTCGATGATGTGGATAGTATCCTCAAATCCGCCAAAAATATCGACAAGGTGTTGATGGTGGCAGGCTTCGAGGAGACAGATATCCAAAAGGCTTTGGAATTCATCGACTACAAGCGTCGTATCGCCAAAAGGGGGCGCTTCGATCCCAAGGAGTATGAGAAGCGCCGCCAGCAGATCGAAAAGATAGCCGCCAAACCCCATGCCACGGTGATCGTCTCCAGCGCCACGGCAAACCCGAGAAGCCGTAGAGTCCATCTCTTTCGAGAGCTTTTGGGCTTCGAGGTGAGCCGACCCAAGATCACGATCCGAAATATAGAAGATATCTACGAAGAGCCGCAAGAGCTGGATAGGACGAGTGTGGAGCGGATCAAAGAGCTTGGCAAAGGGGGGCTGGTCTTTTTACCTGGCAACGAGACCAAAGAGCGGCTTGAAGAGTATGTGCAGTATCTGCGCTCATCCGGGATCGAGGCGATCGATTACGAGGAGCTCAAAGAAAGAGAAGAGGATTTTCGAAGCGCAAAAGTGCAGGTGGTGGTGGGATTTGCCAGCTACCGCAATCCACTGGCTCGCGGTATCGATATGCCAGATACCATCCGTTACGCCCTGTTTGTGGGGGTACCCAAGATGGAGTTTGGACTCGATATCTCCAAGCACACCTCCTTGTACTACTTTTTGTTGGCGCTTTTGCCAGCCCTCGAGGGCGAGGAGCTGGCAAAGGTGCGGGAGTGGATAGAGTATCTGTCCAAAGTGGCCTTCATCCCCAAAGAGCGTCTCCAGCAAAAGGCCAAAGAGCGGATCGCCGCTATCTACGAAGAGCTACAAAGTATGCTCACCCCCCAGTTTATCCAAAAACTCAACGAAAATCCTCACATCTCTATCAAAAAAGAGGATACCTTCAAGATCGTCACCGCCGATGTGACGGGCTATATCCAAGCGAGCGGGCGTACGAGCCGACTGTATGTGGGAGGACTGACCAAAGGGTTGGCTTATTTGCTGGTGGACGATCCCAAGGCCTTTCACAGCCTTCAAAAAAAGGTGCGATGGTTCAGCGACGAGATAGAGTTCAAAAGGGTGGACGAGGTGGATCTGCAAGCGATCTTGGCGCAAATAGAGGAGGATCGCCAAAAACTTCGGCTGGCTTTGGAGGGGCGCCTGGAGGGAAGCGAGGATCTTTTCAAAACGACCCTTGTCATCGTCGAATCTCCCAACAAAGCCCGTACCATCGCCAACTTCTACGGTCGTCCTATCATGCGAGAGCTTGGGGGTGTGCGGGTCTACGAAGTGGCCAAAGAGGGGAGGATCCTAAGTATCGCAGCCTCCAAAGGGCATCTGTATGACCTCAACAAAGAGGAGGGCTTTCACGGCGTTTTGGCCAAAGAGGAGTTCGTGGAGATCTTCGAGCCGATTGATGAGAGCAAAGCTCAGATAGCTCAAGCCATTCGGGAGCTGGATCTGGAGATCGGCCAGATCTTTTTGGCCAGCGATCCGGATGTGGAGGGGGAGAAGATCAGCTACGATCTGTGGCTAAATTCCATACCTTTCAACCCTTCCATCAAGCGGGCGGAATTTCACGAGGTGACCAGACGGGCCTTCGACGAGGCGCTGCAAACTCCTCGAGAGGTGGACGAGAATCTGGTCAAAGCGCAGCTGGTGCGCAGAGTGGCTGATCGATGGATAGGGTTCGAGATATCTCAATATCTTCAAAAAAGGTTTGGTCGCAAGAGCCTCAGTGCCGGCCGGGTCCAAACGGCGGTATTAGAGTGGATCGTGCTTAGAGAGTACGAGGCGAAGCAGAAGGTGTGGGTGGTGCGAGCCGAGTTTGGAGGCGAGGAGGTGGAATTCGTTTTCGAGCAGGAGAAGGAGGCTCGGGAGTTCTTCGATACTCTTAAAAAGGTGCGTGTGCAGATCCAAAACAAAGAGCCCAAAAAGCTTTTTCGCACCCCATATTCGACGGACAAGATGCTCCAAGCCGCCGCCGAGGTGCTCCACTACTCGCCCCAGCGTACCATGCAGCTGGCCCAGGAGCTTTTCGAAAGTGGGCTCATCACCTACCACCGCACCGACTCCATTCGGGTCAGTCCCGCTGGTATCGCCGTAGCCAAGGAGTATATCACCGATCGCTTCGGCGAGGACTTTTTTCGACCCAGAAGCTTTAGCCAAGCGGGGGGAGCCCACGAGTGTATCAGACCCACACGGCCTATGGATGCCAAGCAATTAGAGGAGTACCTACGATTTTCCAATCAAAATCTCACTCCAGCCCATATAGCCTTGTATGACCTGATCTTTCGCAACTTCATAGCCTCGCAGATGAGAGAGGCTGTGGTGGAGGAGGTGGAGGCCTCGGTGGTGGCGTTGGATCGAAGCGCTTCGATCCGTTTTTATGACAAGATTTTGGAGCACGGGATCGATCTGGTGGTAGAGGTGCCGATCAAGAGCATACAAGCAGGAGAGTACGAAGTGCAAAAAGAGCTCCATACCCGTCCCAAAAAGCCCCACTACACCTACGCTCAGATCATCGGGATGATGAAAGAGCGAGGTATCGGCCGTCCCTCCACCTACGCCATTACAATAGAAAAGCTGCTGGAGCGCCACTATGTGATCCAAAGAGGCACACACCTCATCGCCACCAAGCTTGGTATAGAGGTGTACGAGGAGATCAAGAGGCAGCCCAGTATGTACGCTTTCGTCAACGAGAGATATACAAGAGAGCTCGAGGAGCTGATGGATAGAGTGGAGCGAGGGGAAGTCGGTTTCCAAGAGGTTTTGCACCAGCTCTATGAGAAAATCCAAAAGGAGATCCATGAAAACATTGTATGAGGATATCTACTACCTCAAAGAGCGGATCCAGCAGCCCGATCTCAAAGCGAGGCTGGAGGATCTGGAGGAGAAGCTGCATAAGCTTCGCACGAAGACCGGGCTGAAGATGCTGGTGAAAAAAAAGAAGATATCCAAAGCTTTGCGTGAAGTGGAGTATGAGGAGGAGCTGACGAAGCTGCAGATCGAACTGATCAAGATGCAAAACTGGATCTATGAGAACAAAAAGCGGCTGATGATCATCTTCGAGGGGCGTGACGCCGCTGGCAAAGGGGGAGCGATCAAGCGCTTTACGATGCATCTCAATCCCAGAAAATATCGAGTCGTGGCTCTGCCGGCCCCTACGGAGGTGGAGAAGGGACAATTCTACTTCCAGCGCTACTTCGCCCAGCTGCCAAATCCGGGAGAGATCGCATTTTTCGATCGCAGTTGGTACAATCGAGCTATCGTCGAGCCGGTTTATGGCTTTTGTACCCAGGAGCAGTACGAAAAATTCATGAAAGAGGTCCCGGAGATCGAGCACGCCTTGATCGATGACGGGATCATCCTCATCAAGTTTTGGTTCTCCATCTCCAAAGAGACCCAAAAGAGGCGCTTCGAGGAGCGGATGAGAAATCCACTCAAGCAGTGGAAACTAAGCCCCGTGGACAAGAAGGCCCAAGAGCTGTGGGACGAGATCACTCACTACAAAGAGGAGATGTTTAGCCGTACCCACACCTCCTATAGCCCTTGGATCATCGTGAACTCCAACAACAAAAAGATGGCGAGGCTGGAGTCGATCCGGTATGTTTTATCGCAAATTCCGTATGAGGGCAAAGATGAGTCGAAAGTGAGCCTGCATCCCGATCCCGATATCGTGCAGCGCTACCATAGACGAAATATTCAGATCGATTGATGGTTGTGATACAAAAAGATTGTCTCATTCAAACGAGTTGCAATTTTCCAAGCTCAAATTGCAAAGTTTTCATTCGACAAACTTTTTGCATTATTATTTAAACAAGGAGTAGCTATGAAAATCTTCATCACAGGTATCGGCAGTGGTCTGGGTGAGGCTTTGGCCAAACTCTATCTCGAAGCTGGCGAGGAGGTCTATGCTCTTAGCCGATTTTTGCCACGGACTCTCGAGAGCTTTTCAAATCTGCACTTTTTGCCTCTCAATCTCCATGCCCACGAAAAGATCGAGTGCACTCTCCATCGACTTTTGGATGGAGTGGAGCTCGATCTTGCCATCCTCAACGCCGGTATCATCGGTGAGCTCAAAGATATGAGCGATACGAGCTTGAGCGAGATCGACGCCATCATGGATCTCAATGTCTGGGCCAACAAGGTGATCTTGGATTTTTTGAAGCACCATACCGTCAAACAGGTGGTGGCTATCAGCAGTGGAGCCAGCGTGAGCGGGGCCAGAGGATGGAACGCCTATGCGCTCAGTAAAGCTGCGCTTAATATGCTGGTGCGCCTCTATGCCCAGGAGATGCCAAACACTCATCTGACGGCTTTGGCTCCAGGACTTATCGATACACCGATGATGGAGCATATCCTAAAAAGTGCGGATCGCAAGAAGTTTCCCGTAGTCAAACGATTGGCCGAGTCCACCAGACTCGCACCAGAGGATGCGGCCAGGCTCTTGGCGGACACTTTCGAGCGGCTTTTGGAGTATCCAAGCGGAGAGTATCTGGATGTACGGGCACTGC
>JALWZJ010000064.1 GCA_027002625.1 Campylobacterales bacterium | reverse complement strand
GCACGCAATATAGATCGGTCATTTTCCCTCTCGATGAGCGCCAGCGCCAGATCGCTAAAAAGGTGATCGAAGAGCTAAATCCCCTTTTTGGCGGCAGGATCGTCACCACCATCGAAGAGCCAGGAACATTTTACGAGGCAGAAGAGTACCACCAAAACTACTACGACACCCATCCAAACCAAGGATACTGCCAAGTAGTCATCGCTCCAAAACTTCAAAAATTTCAAGAGCATTTCAAAGAGTACCTTAAATGATAAAATTGGGAATTTTTCTTGCCGTTCTTTTTGTGGTGACTTTTTACAAAATCTACAAAGACTACGAAGGGGACAAAAAGAAATTCGCTCTGGATTTGGGGCTACTGCTCTTTTTACTCTTCGCCACTGGATTTAGCAAATATACGCGAGTCTATCTGCCCCTTTTTGTAATACATCTTGCGCTCACCCTTTTTGCCTGGATTTGGTTCTACCTCTATCTTTGGGGGCGTACAAAAAGGATTTGGTATATCTTCGCGCCGATCCTCTCCATCGGCGCTTTTTTCCTCATAGGCTTTCTTGCCAGTCAGAGTTAGTAGGGGAACTCTTCAGCGATATTGAAGGTGCATTTCACACTGCCGTTGTAGTTCATCTTCGTTTCGTTGGTCTCGGGATCGACCTGCGCTTCTCCTTTTGGATAGACGCAGACGAAGATGTAGCCATTCTTATCCGTTCTGGGAGCGATGAGATCCCATGCTATGTCACATCCATAGCGAGCCACATCGTAGGCCGAGCGCACGCTGTATCCCGCATCTGTCCCCACACAATGCTTCTCTATTTTGCTGTAGATGAGCCTTGCATCCTCTACATCTTCGAGACCGATAGGCACTCTCCACAAGCATGCCTCCCTATTACAGTCGTAGGTATCAGGATAATCGAGCTTGGTGGCTTTGAGTGTGCGCTTGAAAGAGTTGCCATAGCGGGGCTGTTGCATGGATGTAACGGAGATGAAGATATCTTTTCCTACCATGAAGGGGTTATATGTGAGGGTGAATGTGACGGAGTTGTTCTCGTCGAGAGTATAGATGCCATTGCTTCGATCCAGCATCACATAGCTGATCGTAGCATGCACAGGATCGTATCGACTCGCATCGCCTATGACGAAACTGAGATTGTCCGCTTCTATGGAAGATTTCTCTTTGAGCCTCAAAGCATTGGCGTTGGGCCGTTTGAATAGAATATCCCAGCTTCCCAAGATCCGCTTGTCTGTATTGTATTTGTTGGGCAAAACGATCAACTTTTCTATACCAGATTGGACCTGTGAGAGATCATATCTATCTGTGGCGAAATAGGTATAGGTCTGGTTGTACAAGCGTCCACTGTAGTGTTGTGGCTCTTCTCCATTCAAAGCTTCCCACACCCCTCTATATTTGATCCCTTCGTAGTAGACATATGGGTTGTCTTTGTCGATAGCACCGGTACTAAAACCGGAATAGTAGGCCTGGGGATAGAGAATTTTTGGAGAGATCACTTCGATCTTGACTCGGTTGTCGGCCACACTTCCAAAGATATGAGCTTTGTAGGTGGAAAGGTATTGCCCATCCTCGGAAGCCTTGGTACTTACAAAAGTGAGGGCTATCTGGTTTGCGGGTGTGGGCGATACGGCTAAAATCAGCGAGGATAGGCTGGTTTTACCGTTTTTGAGTGTCACTTTCATATCTATCTTACACTCTTGCGTACCAGGCTTTGCCTGGATGTAGAGTTTGCCCGTAGATTTGCTCTCCACTTCCAATTTCTCTTTTTTCTCATCGTTTTGCAAAAAGTATCCATAGGCTATGAAAAACTCTATCTTTTGAATATTTTGTGGATCCGCGATCTGCCCATCTTGAAGCACTTTGTACTCTATCTGGTAGTTTTGAAAAGGTGTAATGGCAGAAAATGGCGCGAATAGCTGGGCTGTGGTCTGTGTCACCGGCTTTGGTACGATTTGGATCTGATAGTCGCTTGTGATCTGCAGTGGGATCAGATCGCCTTGTATCCTCGCTTCTACCCGGACTTTCGCCACTCCCGGAAGATTTAGCGAGCGAAGGAGAAACGACCCATACGAAACCTTCGTTCGCTCCTCAAGATCTTTCAAGGTCCCGTTTATATCCAGCAAAAGCTTTTGCGCATCCAACGATCGGATCCGTATCCACTCCACTTTTGCAGGATCTACTTGTTCTTGACGATCGTTCACCAATTGAAACATCACCTTTTTGCTACTTTGGACCTCCATACTGTTTTGGTGATCGACTGGAGAGATTTTTACGAAGAGTCTCTCTTGCTGGGCTGCATTTTGCAAAATATAGGGACCAAAAGGTGATGTTTTTGTGCTGGTGTAGTTTTTTCCATTGATCACTACGCTGTTTTGTTGGATCTTCTCCCCACTGATGCTCAGCGTCTGGGCATGACACTCTCCAAGCAAAGAGACGCCAAACTCCACATACCGCTTACCGGTGATATCGAGAGGCTGTTGGGCATCATGGCTTTGGATCATACAACCAGGAATCTGCACATCCGCTTGCAAAAAGTACCTTTTCATACCGTAACTTTGGGATTGACTCGGCACTATGGCACTTCCTTGCTTCTGACCCATATCCAGATGCACCACGATATGCGTGGGCGCATCGAAATAGAAATAGGAGTTTCCCATATTTTGGGAAGAGGATTTTGGATGTTGGGATGTAGTTGAAATCGTATCGCTTTGGGGAGAGAAAACTGAAAGAAAAAAGGCTGAAATCGCAGCGATCAATCCTTTGAACATAAACGGGCCTTTGAGCGGATTTTGTTTATTATACTGACATTATCGTAAAAAATCTTTTAATATTGACCACTTTTTCACTTTTTCTTCCAAGCTCATACTTCGATAGGCCGGAGATGGGGAGGGAAGATAGTGTATAGGGATATTGAGATGTCCAAAATGGCGCTGGTAGAGGCTTTGCGCTTTTTTACCCGTAAAAAAGAGAGCTTGTATATTTGGATAGTGGCGAAGAAGTCCAGCTATATCGTTGACTTGGATCTTTTTAAGAGAGCTGTCGAGTGAAGTTTCTCGCTCGCATCCTGCCACCATATCCCACAACGCGATATGGTGACGATGCAAAAACGCTTTTTTCTCTTCAATAGTTTTTGGTTCCTCTTCCTCAAAAAGTTTGGCCAAAATCTTCCAAAACTGATTTTGTGGATGTCCATAATAGAAACTGTTCTTAAAAGATTGGATACTTGGGAAGGAACCTAAAACGAGGACTTTGGAGTTTTGGTCAATGATAGGATCGAAAGGGTGTCGTAGCATAGCGGTACGGGCGAAAGCCCGTGGAGGATTACTCGACTTCGGCGTCGATCACATCCTCGTCGCCGCCAGATTTTTTGCTCTCTCCACCAGCTTGTGCACCACCTTGTTCGCCTTGCTCTTTTTTGTACATCGCTTCGGCGAGTTTGTGGCTTACTTGTGTCAGTGCCTGAACTTTGGCCTCGATCTGCTCTTTTGTGGCGTTTTCATCTTTGAGCGTCTCTTTGAGATCGTTCAAAGCCGCTTCGATCTGTGCTCGCTCTTCGGCACTGATCGCTTCGCCCACCTCTTTGAGGCTCTTTTCTGTTTGATAGACGAGCGCATCGGCTTGGTTTTTGGTCTCGATCAGTTCTCGTCGTTTTCTATCCTCTTCTTTGTGGGCCTCGGCCTCTTGGATCATTTTTTGGATCTCTTCTTCGCTCAGGCCACTCGATCCTGTGATCTTGATCTGCTGCTCTTTGCCTGTCGCTTTGTCTTTGGCACTCACGGTCAAGATACCGTTGGCATCGATATCGAATGTCACCTCGATTTGAGGCACGCCTCTTGGGGCTGGTGGGATGCCTTCGAGTGTAAATTGACCAAGTGATTTGTTGTCTTTGGCCATCTCTCGCTCACCTTGGAGCACGTGGATGGTCACCGCTGGCTGATTGTCTTCGGCCGTACTGAAGATCTGTGTCTTCTTGACCGGGATAGTGGTACCCTTTTCGATGATCTTGGTCATCACGCCGCCAAGTGTCTCGATACCGAGGCTCAGTGGTGTAACGTCCAGCAAGAGCACATCTTTTACGTCACCTTTGAGTACCGCACCTTGGATCGCAGCACCGATCGCCACCACTTCGTCAGGGTTTACAGATTTGTTCGGCTCTTTGCCGAAGAACTCTTTTACCTTTCTTTGTACCAGTGGAATTCGTGTCGATCCACCTACGAGTACCACTTCGTTGATCTCATCTTTGCTAAGCCCTGAATCTTTGAGTACATTGTCGGCGATTTGGATAGTTCTATCCACCAAATCTTCGATCAAGCTTTCGAATTTGGCTCGTGTGAGCTTCTTGACCAGGTGTTTTGGACCTGTTTGATCGGCTGTGATAAATGGTAGATTGATCTCGGTCTCCATCGCGGAGCTGAGCTCTTTTTTGGCGTTTTCGGCAGCCTCTTTGAGTCGCTGCAACGCCATGATATCTTGTTTGAGATCGATACCTGTCTCTTTTTTGAACTCTTCTACGAGCCAATCGATGATCCTGTTGTCAAAATCGTCACCACCCAAAAAGGCGTCCCCACCTGTGGCCAAAACTTCCACCACATTGTCACCTGTTTCGAGGATAGTGACGTCGAACGTACCACCACCGAGGTCATAGACTACGATCTTTTCGGCCTTTTTCTTATCCAATCCATAGGCGAGTGCCGCAGCCGTCGGCTCGTTGATGATCCGAAGGACGTTTAGACCAGCGATCTGTCCGGCCTCTTTCGTCGCTTTTCTTTGAGCGTCGTTGAAATATGCTGGCACAGTGATGACCGCTTCGGTAATCTCTTGGCCAAGATAGGCTTCCGCATCCTCTTTGAGCTTCATCAAGATCTTGGCGCTGATCTCTTGTGGAGTGTAGACTTTGCCATCCACTTCCACGGCACACGCACCGTTTCTATCCACGATCTTGTATGGCAGTCTCTTTTTCGCCTCTTGGGCTTGAGGCTCGTTACACATCATACCCATGATTCGCTTGACAGAGTAGATGGTACGTGTCGGGTTGGTGATCATCTGTCGTTTGGCAGGATCACCCACCAGTACCTCTCCCTTATCTGTGAAGGCTACTACGGATGGTGTGGTATTTTTCCCCTCTTTATTAGGGATTACCTTCGCCTCTCCTCCTTCATAAATCGCCATACATGAGTTTGTCGTTCCTAAGTCTATTCCCAATACTTTGCTCATCTGCTCTCCTTTTCCTGATTTTTTGTAATTATAGTGATTATGGCTAAACTTTTCTGCTACTTTTGTAGCATTATTTGGCCACGCTCACTTTTGCCGGTCGCAAGATTCTCTCTTTGTACTTGTACCCTTTTTGGATCGTCTGTACGATCTGACCCGCCGCCTTCTCGGCATCCTCCACTTGCAAGATCGCTTCGTGCAGATGCGGATTGAATTCACCACCCTCTTCGATCTCGATCACTTCGATGCCGTTTTTATTGAGGGCTTTGATAAACTGCTCGATAGTCAGCTCGATACCCTTTTTGAGCTCCTCGACAGCCTCTTCGGCATTGAGATTGTCCTTGTTCACGGCTGCCAACGCCATATCGAGGCTATCGAGTACCGGCAGCAGATCTTGTGCGAATTTCTCCAAAGAGTATTCGATCGCCTGGATCTTCTCCTTTTCCAGCCGCTTTTTCATATTTTCAAAATCGGCATAGGCCCGCAAATACTTCTCTTCGCACTCTTGAAGCTTCTTTTCCAGCTCTTCGCAACTTCGTTCTTGCTCCTCTTGTGTAGTTTTTTGCTCTTGCTCTTTCACGTTTTGCTTTTTTTTGTCCGCCATTGTTCACTCCTTTTTTAGATTTTCGATCACTTTGAGATAGTTTCGGTGCAGATGTCCCATCAAAAGCACCTCCGCCTTTTTCTCTTTGTTGATGTCGAGATAGAATTTGTAGCTCAAAAAATTTCCCAAAAAGCTAAGCCCCGCTTTTTGGCGGTAGAGCTTCTCTCCACTACAGACCTTTTGCAGATCCTTTGTGGCCCACTCCTCGTTTTGC
>JALWZJ010000063.1 GCA_027002625.1 Campylobacterales bacterium | reverse complement strand
GGCTCTACGATCCATCAAAGAGCGACGACATCGCAACTATGCCATCTATACCAAAGAGCTGGGCAGTTTTGAGCAGATCAAAGAGAATATCCACAAGAGCAAAACGCTCAAAGAGGCGGTGCAAAAAAATCAGATCGTACCCTTCTTCCAATCCATCATCCACAACGATACCGGAGCCATCGCCAAATATGAATCTCTGGCCAGAATCAGAGACAAGGAGAGGTATGAGACGATCTACCCCTATCTGGAGCTTGCCAAAGAGATGGGACTCTATCCACAAATCACCAAAGCGATGCTTCGCAAGAGTTTCCAAGCCCTTCAAAAGCTCCAAAAACCGATCTCCATCAACATCTCCATGAACGATATCGAAAATCCAGATATCTTGAAGGCTTTGGGTGGATTTTTGAAAGAGAACAAAAAGGTGGCTCCCTTTCTTACCTTCGAGATACTGGAGAGCGAAACGCTCAAAGACTACAAAGTGGTCAAGGATTTCATCTCCATAATAAAAGGCCAAGGGTGCCAGGTAGCTATCGACGACTTTGGTAGCGGCTACTCCAACTTCGCCCACATCTTCAATATGGATATCGACTATATCAAGATAGACGGCTCACTGATACAGCAGCTCCCCACCAGCCAAAACGCCAGACGGGTGGTGCGAGCGATCCACACTTTGGCCAAAGAGTCGGGTATCCAGACCATAGCGGAGTTCGTCAGCAGCGCAGCTATCTTCGAAGAGGTCAAGAAGATAGGTATCGACTACTCCCAAGGGTACTTTTTCGAAAAGCCAAAAAGAATCATCTAAGAAGTCTCTTCTCGTACTCCTCCCACTCGGGCACCACTCTGGCTACGCCACTCTCCACTGCCGCTTTTGCTACAGCCAAGCTCACATTTGACAGCAATCTTGGATCGAATGGTGTAGGAATGATGTAGTCGGGTCCAAATCGTAGATCCTTGCCATATATCTCTTTGATCTTTTGTGGTACCTCCTCTTTGGCCAAAGCGGCCAAGGCTTTGGCAGCCGCCACCATCATCTCGTAGTTGATGGCTCTGCTTCTCGTATCCAAAGCTCCTCGAAAGATATAGGGAAAGCCAAGGACGTTGTTGACCTGGTTGGGAAAGTCGCTCCGGCCCGTGGCGATGATAGCCTCGGGACGCACCTCTCGCACCTTCTGTGGCATGATCTCTGGCACCGGGTTGGAGCAGACGAAGATGATGGGTTTTGGCGCCATCTTGGCGATATCTTCACGGCTCACAGCCCCTGGCTGGCTCAGCCCCAAAAGCATATCGGCTCCCTCGAAAGCCTGGGCTCTTGTGATCGCTTCTGGATAGGTGAACTCTCTTTTGTAGCGGTTGAGGTCTTGGCGCTTGGCGTGCACCACCCCTTTGGAGTCGATGAGGATGATATGTCTCACACCAAAATGGCGATACATCCTCGCACTGGCGATCGCCGCCGCACCACTACCTACGATCACCACTTTAAGATCCTCGACTCTTCTATCTGTGAGCTCACAGGCGTTGATCATCCCAGCACTCGTCACTATCGCCGTACCGTGCTGATCGTCGTGCATCACCGGAATATCTGTGATCTTCTTGAGCCGCTCTTCTATTTCGAAGCACTCGGGCGCTTTGATATCTTCGAGATTGATCCCGCCAAAGGTAGGAGCGATGGCCCGCACGATCTGGATGAATTTCTCGGGATCCTTTTCATCCACTTCGATATCGAAGCTGTCGATATCGGCAAACTTTTTAAAGAGTATCGCCTTACCCTCCATCACGGGCTTACTGGCGAGCGCTCCGATATCTCCCAATCCCAGTACCGCCGTACCGTTGGTGACGACGGCTACGAGATTGGATTTGGCCGTATAGTCGTAGGCAAGATCTGGGTTTTCTTCGATCACTTTGCACACCTCGCCCACTCCTGGAGTGTAGGCGAGGCTCAAATCCTCTTGGGTCTCGAAAGGTTTGGTGATACAGATCTGAAATTTCCCGCTTCTTTTTCCTTTATGATACTCCAGCGCCTTTTGCCTCACGAGTGGGCCCTCAAGAGATTTTCCACCCGCTTGATGGTCTCATCCTTGCCGATGATGGCCATCACATCAGATAGATCGGGACCACTCATACGCCCAAGCAGTGCCACTCTTAGAGGCTGACCGATCTTGCCAAACCCGATCTGCCTCTCCTTGACCACCTCCTCTATCACCTGGTGAAAATCCACCGGCAAGTGGGCATCCTTGGCCTGTAGTTTGGCCACAAAATCTTGCAAGATCTCTCTCCACTCCCCTTTGAGAGCTTTTTTGAGCGCCTTTGGATCGTACTGTTGGGGAGCCTCCAGGATCTCCTTGGCCATATCGGCCAGCTCTTTGATGGTCTTGGCTCGCTCTTTGAGAGCGTCCAGCAGTATCTCCTTGCGGTCGTGATCGGCCAAAAAGACTCCAAAATCCTCCAGCAGCTTCACCAGCCGCTCGTTAGGAGAGTTTTTGATGTAGTGGGCGTTGAGCCACTGAAGTTTGGAGAGATTGTAGGCTGAAGCTGACTTGTTGATATCTTTTGGATCAAAAAGCTCTTTCATCTCCTCAAGGCTAAAGATCTCCTGATCGCCATGACTCCAGCCAAGACGCACGAGGAAATTGAGCAAGGCTTCTGGCAGATAGCCCATGCGCTTGTACTCCATCACATCCATAGCTCCATCTCGCTTGGAGAGCTTCTTGCCCTGCTCGTTGAGGATCATCGGCACATGGTAAAATCTGGGGATCGGCAGTCCCAACGCCTCGTAGACTATGATCTGTTTGGGAGTGTTGTAGAGATGATCGTCTCCTCTGATCACGTCCGTCACTCCCATGAGTGCATCGTCGATAGCCACTACAAAGTTGTAGGTAGGCGTCCCGTCGCTTCTGGCAATGATGAAATCGTCCAGCTCTTCTGCTTTGATGGTGATGGTCCCTTTGATGCCGTCTTCAAAGACGATATCTCCCTCCAAAGGGGCCTTGATGCGCACCACAGGCTTGACCCCCTCTGGCGGTGTGCCGGTAAAATCGCGGTATCTTCTATCGTATCTTGGCCGCTCCCCACGCTTCATCTGCTCTTCGCGAAGCTGATCGAGCTCCTCTTTTGTCATATAGCAGTAGTAGGCTTTGCCCTCGTCCAAAAGCTTTTGGATGTAGCGTTTGTAGATATCGAAGCGCTTGGACTGGTAGGCCACCTCGCCATCATAGTCGAGCCCTACCCACTCGAAGGCTTCCAAGATCGCCTTCGTGGCCTCCTCGCTGTTTCTGGCCAAGTCCGTATCTTCGATACGTAAGATAAACTTCCCGCCATTCTTTCTGGCCCACAGCCAATTAAAAAGGGCCGTACGAAGCCCTCCTATATGCAAATAGCCCGTGGGACTTGGAGCGAATCTCGTCACAACCATTATCTTCCTTCTTTTTTGTTTCTATTTTAACCAATTATTAGTTATAAGCTGGTAAAATCGTCAAAAAGAGTAAAAGGCTTGGTATGAAAAAAGTGCTTGTAGCTCTGCTGCTGATTGGTGTGGCGTATGCCAGATTTTTGGACGGCATCGCCATCATCGTCGACAACGAGCCGATCACCACCTACGAGATCGAGCAGACGGCCCAAAATCTTCATATCCCCAAAAAAGAGGCGATCGATCTGCTCATTCAAAAAAAGCTCGAAGCCGCCCAGACCAAAAAGCTCGGGATCAGTGTGAGCGACTTCGAGGTCCAAAACGCTATCGACGATTTTGCCAGATCCAAGGGGATGGATATCTTTTCTTTGCGTGAAGCGATAGAGTCCAAAGGGCTTTCCTGGGAGGAGTATAAAAAGAGCTTCAAAGAGCAGCTACTGCGCAAAAAACTCTACCAAGCCATCGCCAAACTCCAGTCCAAAGCTCCAAGCGAACAACAGCTAAGAGAGTACTATCAAAACCATCCCCAAGAGTTCGAAGTAGCCAAAAAGGTACATATTTTCAAATATATCTCCCCTTCCAAAGAGGTTTTGGCCAAAATCGCCCAAAATCCTCTCTATCAGCCCCAAAATCCTGCGCTTTTGCAAAAGGGCGAAGAGGTGGTGGATATCCAAAAGGTCAATCCCCAGTTCGCCACCTTGCTTAGCCAAATCCCGGAGGGCCATTTTGGTCCCATCTTGCCTATAGGGGATCGCTATATGCTCATCTACGTAGACAAAAAAGAGGGCAAGGAGTCGATACCTTTCGAAGAGGCCAAAAGCTATATCCTCAAAAAATTGGCCGAAAGCACAAGAGGCAAAAATGTCAAGGAGTATTTCCAAAAACTCAAAGCCTCGGCCAACATCAAAATCGTTCGATTACCATAATAAAGGAGTGACATGAGCAAAGAAGATTTTATGAAACTGGTCGAAGAGATCCAAGCGAGCGACTACTACCAAAAGCCCTTGGGCTTTGGGATCGCCAGAGTCGATAGAGGACAAAAGGATAACTCCAAGATCCTGCAAGCCACCTTTCCTTTCATCAACTGGCAAGAAAACTACGGCAGTGCCGCAATTTTTCAAAAAGCACTGGTGGATGCAGGCTTTTCTATACCAAAAGAGAGCGAAGCGGTATTCGATGTGGACAGAGATTTTGTGACCAACGCACTTTCCATGTGCCATCCCTGGGTAAGTGAAGCCAAAGGAGAAGCCCATAAAAACGTGCAGGTGATCAAATACCTCGATTCCCTCCCGGATGGCGAGTTGGTCAACTACCGACTCATCTTCTTGTTCGCCGACGAAGCGCCCCAAAGCGTGGAGGCGGTCTATCTCAAGCTCTACGCCCTATCTACTGGCAAAGCGCCTCTGCGGGGCGTGAACCTCTCGGGAGCCTTTGGTGTACTGCACAACGTGGCTTGGAGTGGCAATACCCCGATCGAACTGGAGTGGCTGCGAGAGCATGAGCTGGAGCTCAAGATGAGTGGCGAGTATCCTATCATCGATAGTGTGGATAAATTCCCAAGATTTTTGCAGCATATCATTCCAGCCGACAACACCAGAATCTTGGATGCTGCAAAAGTGCGCATGGGAGCGCAACTCGCAGCCGGCACCACCGTGATGCCAGGAGCCAGCTACATCAACTTCAATGCTGGAACCTTGGGTCCGGTGATGGTAGAAGGTCGCATCAGCTCCAGCGCTGTAGTAGGTAAAGGCAGCGATGTCGGAGGGGGTGCCAGTATCCTTGGAGTGCTTAGCGGCACCAGCGGCAATCCCATCAGCATCGGCGAAAACTGCTTGCTCGGCGCCAACTCCGTCACTGGTATTCCACTGGGAGATGGCTGTATCGTGGACGCTGGTATCGCAGTACTGGAGGGTACCAAATTTCGTATGAGTGAAGCGGACTTCGAAAAAATCAAAGAGGCGAACCCCGAATGGAGCGCCGAGTACAAAGAGTTCTACAAAGGGCGTGAGCTGGCGGGTCTAAACGGTCTGCACTTTCGTCAAGACTCCACTACCGGTCAGATGAAGGTCTTTCGAAGCAACAAAGAGGTCAAACTCAACGAAGAGCTCCACTAATCCCGGCTTTTGCCGGGACTCCTTCAATAACGACAACTTCTATGAATACGCAAAGTCAGATGGAAGCGCTTCCCATCCTTTTCAAAATCGATTGTAGCGGCACGGACAGAATCTACTGGGATGGCCACCGTATGGCGTGAAGTTCGCACATCCCCTTCGATGAGATAGCGCTTCATCCAACGCTTTTCGTAGTCTGGATCGATATTGAATAAAAGGGCGTTTCCCTGATAAGCTACCCAAAAGCAGCTACTACCGTGACGGTAAGCCAAGCACGCCTCTTTCGCCTCCCCACGGGCGATGGAGAACTCCACAGGATAGATCCGATAACGTTTGGAGCGGTATTCTATGCTACCTCGTAACGACAGATCGACGATATCGTCCGCATCGCCGTAACGCTCATATTTTTTATAGAGGATTTTTAGCTTGAGATTTTCGTTTTGGAGTTTTAGTTTTCTGTTTTGCTCTTCTATGAGGCGGCGTTTTTCGTATAACTTCTCTCGCTCTGCCTCTTCTTTGATATAGAGGGAGCAGATCTCCTCTTGCTTTTGGGGTGAGAAGCGCTTGAAAATCTCCTCATCCACTCCACACTGCTTGGAGCCACATCCCACAAAAGCTGCAAGAGTCAGACTAAGCCAGATACTTCTCGTCGATATATTTGGTATCATAGTTGTTGGAGAGAAAGTCTGGATTGTCCATCATCTTTTTGTGAAAGTCGATAGTGGTCTTGATACCGCCTACCTCGAACTCCTCCAAGGCCCGCTTCATCTTGGCTATCGCTCGCTCTCTATCTTCTCCCCAAACGATCAGCTTGGCGATCATAGAGTCGTAATATGGCGGGACGATATAGTTGCAGTAGACATGGGTATCGACTCGCACATCCTTGCCCCCTGGCTGGATCCAAGTCTTGATCTTGCCGGGGCTTGGGATGAATTTGACGGGATCTTCTGCGTTGATACGACACTCCATGGCGTGGCCTCGTAGATTTACCTCATCTTGGCCAAAGAGCTTTTCTCCCTCGGCTATACGGATCATCCATTCCACGATATCGATGCCGCTCACCATCTCGCTGACTGGGTGTTCTACTTGGAGTCTCGTATTCATCTCCATGAAGTAGAAGTTCCTATCCGCATCCACCAAAAACTCTATCGTCCCGACATTTTCGTATCCTATAGCCTTGGCCGCTTTGACGGCCACATCCCACAGCCGCTCTCTGGTCTTTTGATCGAGAAAAATAGCAGGTGATTCTTCGAGCATCTTTTGGTGGCGACGCTGAAGCGAGCAGTCCCGCTCTCCCAGATGGACCACATTGCCATGGCTGTCACCCAGTAGCTGCACCTCGATATGGCGAGGATTTTTGATGAATTTTTCCATATAGATGGTGCCGTCGCCAAAGGCGCTGATCGCCTCGCTCTCGGCTGCGAGGTAGGCGTTTTCGATGTAGCTCTCATCTTCCACCACACGCATCCCCTTGCCACCACCACCACTGGCGGCTTTGAGGATCACAGGATAGCCTATCTCTTTGGCTACCTTCTTAGCCTCTTCCACGTTTTTGATAGCCCCTTCGCTGCCAGGTACCACCGGCACACCCGCCTTTTTCATCACCTCTTTGGCCTTGGACTTGTCGCTCATCAGCTGCATCACCTCGAGACTTGGCCCAATGAACTTGATGCCATGAAGATTACAAATCTCCACGAACTGCTGATTTTCGCTCAAAAAGCCGTATCCTGGGAATATAGCATCGGCTCCTGCGATCTCGGCGGCGCTGATGATAGCCGGGATATTGAGATAGCTCTCGCTGCTCTTTTCTCCACCGATACAGATCGCCGCATCCGCGAGCTTCAGATAGTGGGCATCCTTGTCGGCTTTTGAGTAGACGGCGATCGCCTTTTTGCCCATCTCTTTGATCGTTCTGATGGCTCGTAGGGCGATCTCCCCTCTATTGGCTATGAGTATGCGTTCGATCTTCATCTACACCCTCTCTACCAAAAAGAGCGGCATATCGTACTCCACCGGCTGACCATCTTCGACCAAGATCTCGAGGATCTTGCAGTCAAACTCCGCCTCGATCTCGTTGAAGATCTTCATCGCTTCGATAATACCGATGGTCTGACCCTTGCTTACCACATCTCCTACTTTCACAAAGGGAGGACTGTCGGGACTTGGGGCTCTATAGAAGGTGCCCACCATCGGAGAGGTGATATACTCGCCCTTTTTCTTGGCGGCTTCGAGCTCTTTTGTGGGCTCTTCGACCGTGGCTGTGGGCTGTGGGGCACTTGGTGCTTGAGGCTGCTGCGAAGGTGCTGCAGTAAGCTCTTTTTCCAGAGTGATCTGCACATCCTCTTTTTTTAGTTTGAATTTGGAAAGTCCGCTTTTGTCGAAAATTTTTATGAGTTCTTTTATCTCTTTGAAATCCATCATCGCTCCTGAAGATAGTGTGGTATGCTATAATATCATAAAGTTCATAAAGCAATTATCAAGGAAACCGATGGGACTCAAAGCCGATTGTTGGATACGCCAAAAGGCCAAAGAAGGGATGATAGAACCCTTTTGTGAAGAGCAGATAGGCAAAGGGGTCATCAGCTATGGACTGAGCAGCTACGGCTACGATATCAGAGTCAGTGACGAATTCAAGATCTTTACCAATGTCAACGCCGAAGTGGTGGATCCAAAACATTTCGACGAGCGAAACGTGGTGGATTTCAAAGGGGATGTCTGTATCGTTCCGCCAAACTCCTTCGCTCTTGCTCGAACAGTCGAGTACTTTCGTATCCCTCGCAATGTCCTGGCGATATGCGTGGGCAAAAGCACCTATGCCAGATGCGGCATCATCGTCAATGTCACGCCCTTCGAGCCAGAGTTCGAAGGCCATATCACCATAGAGATTTCCAACACCACTCCCCTACCGGCCAAAATCTACGCCAACGAAGGGATCGCTCAGGTGCTCTTCTTTGAAGGAGATGAAGAGTGCGAGGTAAGCTACAGGGACAAAGCTGGCAAATACCAAAAGCAAAGGGGTATCACCCTGCCCAAAATCCTCTAATGCTCCACGCCGATATCTCTTCTGGCGTTGGTAACGGTGATGTAAAATCCGGCCACCACATCCATCAGCTGCGCTTCGGCTACCAGCCACCACTCACTTGGAGAAATCACTCCTTTGGTTAGATAGAGATAGATCATATAGCCAAGTATCGCCAAAAGTAGCAGCAAAGACATGATGAAGTCTATCCAGCTGGCACTTCCAGAGAGTGCAAACGCCGCCGACTTGATCATCTCCAGCGATAGAGTGAAAATCAATACTGCACAGAGCAAAAAGGTAAAATGGCTTAGATGTATCAAGCCAAACCCTTGGGCCAAAACCATCAAAGCCGCAATGAGATTGAGTGGGATCAACGAGAGCAACGCTTTCATCCTATCTCCTATGAGTTTTTGATATTGTAGCCAATTTAAAAATTTTTCTCATACCACAACAAAAACGCAAGAGCCAGCCAAAAATGGCGTGAAAAGCGGTTGCGCTTGGCGTTTTCGATAAGAAAGGAGAGTTGATCTGGCTTGAAAAATCCGGCCTCGTCGTTGATACGCTCCATCCTTTGGATATAGTCGCTTTGCATGAGCCACTGCATATGGGGGTAGGAAAAACCCTTCTTCTTTCGCCCGATTATTTCATCTGGAATATATTTTGCAGCGATCTGCTTGAGCAAAAATTTAGGCTCTTTAGCCCTTTTGGGATTGCCAAAGGCAGCGGCGACGATCTCGCGATCAAGCAGCGGCGTGCGCGCTTCGATGGTATGCAGCATGGATGTGGTATCGAGTTTGGCCAAGTACAGAGCCGCCAGTCGTACCATCATATCGATATAGCTCATAAATATCGACTCCTCATTGAGCCCGCTTCGCTCCCAACGACTCAAAAAGGGCTCCAAAAACTCCACAGACTCCCCGTCTCGCACGTTTTGGCGCAAAAAGAGATTTTTTTGCAGATCCGTAAAGACCTCGCAAGTGGAGCGAAAAAGCAGCTCGTCACTGAAAATTCGCTTGTACCACTCCCACTCCTTGTTGGGACTGAAATGGGAGCGAAAGTAGTTTTTGAGCCAGTTTTTGTATTTGAGATTTTTGGCTTGCAACATATCCAAAAACTCGAAATATTGCCGATAACCCAAAAAGATCTCATCCCCTCCCTCGCCGCTGAGCACCACCCGAAATCCCTGCTTTTTGATCTGGCCAAAAAGGTAGGCCAGCGGCACACTGGCACTATCGCCGATCGGCTCGTCGAAGTGTCCGAGTAGCTCCTCGAATGTCGCAAAAAACTCCTCCTTGCCAAAGAGCACCTCGGTATGCTCACTGCCGATGTGCTGGGCCACGAGTCTGGCATATGGTAGCTCACTGTAGCGCTCCTCCTCGTATCCTATGCTAAAGGTAGCCAAGCTTCCTTGCTCCTTTTTGGCCAAAGCCGCTACCAATGAGCTGTCCACACCGCCACTAAGAAGTGAAGCGACGGGAAAATCGCCTTGCAAGCGCTTTTGTATCCCTCGATGAATCCCTTCTTCAAGATCTTTGCTCTTGGTTTGTAAAAAAGAGCCAAGCTCATTATGGGTAATCTTCTTGGTCCTACAATCGTAGATGAGCAGCTCTCCTGGCAAGAGCTTGTAGATATCCTGGTAGAAGGTATGGCGATCGGGCAGAGCTCCAAAGCTTAGATAGCCACTCAAGGCTTTATGCTCGAAGCGCTTTTGGCCAAGATAGGTCACAATCCCTTTGATCTCGGAAGAAAAAACGAAACGGCTCTCATCTACATAATAAAAAAGAGGCTTCTTGCCAAAGATGTCCCGTCCCAAATAGAGCTTTTTGCCATCATACAGTCCAAAGGCGAACATCCCATCGAGCTCGCTAAAATTGGGGTAGCTTTGAATAATGGCCTCTATCTCACTGAGAGCTTTTAGCTCTTTGTAGTTGTAGATCTCCCCATTGAAAAGCGCCACCTTGCCCTCTCGCTCCAAGGGCTGGTGAGCTTTGGGGTTCAGGATATAAAGACGTCTATGACCAAGAAAGAGCCCCTCTTTTTCATAGATCTTCTCCTCATCACTCCCGCGATGGGCAAGAGTCCGCAAGGCCTCGAGAGCTCGATTTCGATTAATCTCCCCGACTACTCCAAAGATAGCGCACATTATTTTTTGGGTACAAATCTGGTGATCGAATAGCCCTCTTTTTTGAGCTTGTCGGCTTGGTCGTAGTGGTACTCTTCGAGATATTCGTTGAGCACCTCGGCCATCATTTTGAGTCTCTCCTCGATGGAGAGTTCAGGATGTCGCTCTTCCAAAAAGCTGTAGAGGTCTTTATCTCCCTTTTTGCACTCTTTGTGCAGCGCTTCGATCCTTTTTAGATCCATTTCTTTCTCCTAAGCCATTTGTAGATAGCGAACGCGATAGCGATATTGAGTACCCACACGGCAAAATATCCATACTTCCAATGCAGCTCTGGCATATAGTCAAAATTCATCCCATAATTACCCACAATGAAAGTAAGAGGCAAAAAGATCAGCGTGATGCCGGTAAGTCTTTGCATCGTCTTGTTCATCTGATTGCTCATAAAGCCCATCAAAAGGTTTTGCAAGTAGCCGGTGCGATCGAGGTAGGCTTTGGACTCGTTGATAAGAAAGCTTAGATGCTCCTTGAGATCTATAAACTCATACTTGAGCTTTTTACGAAGAGTGGTGGGATAGTGGTTGTAGAGCTTGTTGATCACGTCGTTTTCGAGGATGCTCACTTTTGAGATCTTGTTGAGGCTTCTCCTGGCAAAATAGAGCTGGGCTTGGATCTGCTTTTCGTCTATATCTTCACTAAAGATTCTATCTTCGATGATCTCGAGCTTGTCGTCGATGAAATCTATGATGTTCATCTTGAAATCTATCAAAATGTCGATAAGAATATAGGTGGCGTACTCGAGCCTGTCTCCGCTCTTGTAACGTCGACGAAACCTGGCCACCACCCGCTGGATGATGTCTCTATCCTCGCACAAAAAGATAAGCTTGTTTTCTATGTGGATCAGGACGATATTGCCATCTTCGTAGAGCAAGATGTTCTCTTCACTTCTTTTGAAATATTTGAGCACGATAAATTTGAAATGCTCCCCCTCCTCGTACACTACGCTCTGGTCTTCGTTGCGAATATCTTCGATAAAGCTTTCGGGAAAGCCGTGCAGAATAAGCCACGAGACCACCCGCTCGTTATCGGGAGTGGTGAAGACTATCTGCTTTTGCTCCTCTTGCAGCTCGATCTGCTCTATCTTTTCCAGTTCATCCGATATCACATACATTAAAAGCTACACCCTCTATATCTATATTTTTCCAACACCTCCATCAAAGGATCCACGATCTCTTTGGCCAAAGGAAGCACAAGCACCGCTTTGTAGAGCTCCTCGCTCGTTGGCAGATACTCGCCACCTACAAGGGTAGTGCGATACAAAGGCTTGAAGCGCACCTTCACATCGATCCCCTTTTGTAGCAGCTCTTGATAGATATCCTCTTTGGGACAGTACAAAGAGGGCTTGAGCAAGGTAGGGTATTCACTCTTGATCGTTTTGGTCCCCAAGGAGAGGGTATCGAAATAAGGGTTACCTCTAAATTGCTCGTTCAAATACTCCACGATCTCGTTGGACTCTTCGACGAGCTCTCTTGCCACCTCACAGGGTGGGCGAAGATTTTTGATCCCCACATCCATTAGATCGTAGTTCCAAAGCCGCCCTTTTTTGACGCCGCCATTCAAAAAAAGCTCCAACTTTTGGCCAATCTTCTCATCGCACTCTACCCTCACACACTCCTTGTACTTCATCACCCACACCTTCGCCTCTCCCACAGGCTCCCCCCAGTTTTGAAAGACTATCTGGCTTTTTGGCTCGAAACTTTCAAAAAAGTTGTGGGTGACCATAGCGGTATTGGAGTAGTCAAGCCCCACATCCACAAGCTCGATAGCCGTACCCCTCATTTTTGCAATCGCCGCAAAAAAGGTGGGAGCTACAGCCGGCAAGCTCACTTTTTGCCACCCAAAAGCGTGCAAAAGCCCCATATAGACCACCGACGAGTTTTTGGCGAAAAGTCGCACGACAAGCCCTTGTAGTTTTTTTTGAATATGTTAGAATAGCACAAAAAACAACATATAGGTAGGCAATGGGCAAAAACCTCATCATCGTCGAATCACCCGCAAAAGCGAGAACGATAAAAAATTTTTTAGGGAGCGACTACGAAGTGATCGCCTCCAAAGGGCATATCAGAGATCTGCCAAAAAGCAGCTTCGGTATCAAAATAGAAGAGGGTCGCTTCATCCCCCAATACAGGGTGGACAAGGACCATTCCGAGATCACCAAAAAGCTCAAAAATTTGGCCAAAAAGGCGGACACCATCTACATCGCCACGGACGAGGATAGAGAGGGAGAGGCGATCGGATACCATATCGCCCAGGCTATCGGCAAAAATCCCGAGGAGCTGCCTCGTATCGTCTTTCACGAGATCACCAAAAGCGCCATCCAAAAAGCGCTCCAAAATCCTCGCACTATCGATATGAACAGAGTCAACGCCCAGCAAGCCAGACGCCTGCTGGATCGGATCGTAGGCTACAAGCTAAGCCCCCTGCTCTCCTCCAAAATCCAGCGAGGACTTAGTGCCGGGCGGGTCCAGAGCGCCGCACTCAAGCTCGTAGTCGATCGTGAGCGAGAGATCCAAGCCTTCAAACCCCAAGAGTACTGGACTATCGATGCTGTGTTCAACGATACCATCGATGCCTCTTTGGCCGAATACGAGGGACAAAAGATCGGCAAAATGGATATCAAGACCAAAGAGCAGGCTGAGACGATAGTCCAAAAGGTCAAAAACGAGCCCTTCGTAGTGGCCAAAATCGAAAAGAGGCGGCGAGTCACCAAATCCCCTGCTCCCTTCATGACCTCAACACTCCAGCAAGCAGCCTCCAGTCAGTTGGGATTTAGTCCCAAAAAGACGATGATGCTGGCCCAAAAGCTCTACGAAGGGGTCCAGACCCCAAAAGGGATCACGGGAGTGATCACCTATATGCGAACGGACAGCCTCAACATTGCCAAAGAGGCCCAAGAGGCGGCCAGAGAGCTGATAGAAAAAAAGTTTGGCCAAGAGTATCTACCCGACAAACCAAAGCAGTACACCACCAAATCCAAAGGTGCCCAAGAGGCCCACGAGGCGATACGCCCTACCATGCTCGACTTCACTCCCCAAGTGGCCAAAGAGTATCTCACGCCAGACGAACTCAAACTCTACACACTCATCTACAACCGCTTCTTGGCCTCTCAGATGAAAGACGCCATCTTTGAGACTCAGACCATCTACTTCAAAAGTCCAAGCTCCACCTTCAAAGCCAGCGGGCGCAAGCTCGTCTTCGATGGCTTTTACAAGGTGCTTGGCAATGAGGACAAAGACAAGCTCTTGCCAGAGCTCAAAGAAGGCCAAGAGGCGAAGCTGACCAAGATAGAGGCCCATCAGCACTTCACCGAGCCTCCAAGTAGGTTTTCCGAAGCGAGTCTTATTAAGATGCTGGAGTCTTTGGGGATCGGGCGACCATCGACGTACGCTCCTACTATCGCGCTGCTGCAAGCAAGGAACTATATCGAGCTGGAAAAAAAGGCGATCAAGCCTACCGAAACGGCTTTTAAAGTTATCGAAGTGCTTGAAAAGCACTTTCCAGATATCGTGGATAGCTCCTTTACGGCCAAAATGGAGGAGGAGCTGGATGAAATCGCCGAGGCCAAAAAGGATTGGCAGCGGGTGCTCAAAGAGTTTTACGATCCATTCATCGAGCTGATCGAAAAGGGCAAAAAGGAGATCAAAAGCCAAAAGATCGCCATTCCCATCGGCCGCAGCTGCCCAGAATGCGGGGCGGAGCTGGTCAAACGAAAAGGTCGCTATGGAGAGTTCATCGCTTGTAGCGCCTTTCCAAAATGCAAATATACCGAACAGCTGGAGAGCCAAAAGCCAGAAACAAGCGAAGAGAAGTGCGAGAAGTGCGGCTCGCCTATGGTGGTCAAACGAGGGCCAAGAGGGGAATTTTTGGCCTGTAGCGCCTATCCCGAGTGTAAAAACACCAAGCCTTTGGCCAAAAAGGAGCCCAAGAAGCTGGAGGTCAAATGTCCCGAGTGCGGTGGAGATATCGTGGAGCGCTTCAGCCGTAGAGGCAAGTTTTTTGGCTGTGCCAACTATCCTAAATGCACCTTCATCTCCAAATTCGAGCCAGTGGACAAAAAGTGCCCCGAGTGTGGATATATGATGGCAGCTCGTACATTTAGAGGCAAAGATGTGTACGAGTGCATCAAGTGCAAGCATAAAGAGGAGCGATGAAAATCGGCATCATCTCAGACACCCACGATAACGTGACAAATACTAAAGAGGCGGTGAAGAAGCTACAAGAGCTACATATCTCCTACCTCATCCACGCTGGAGATATCGGTCAAAGGGTGCTGGAGTATCTGGATAGCCTGGATATTCTGAGCATCGCTGTTTACGGTAACACCGATAGAGGATTGGATGCAAGTGGCTTGAAAAATGTGCGGCTGCACAAGCCCCCCTACTACTTCGAAATCGCCAAAACCACCTTCAAACTAATGCACGAGCCATACTTTCTCACGCCCGATAGCGATGTGGTAGTTTTTGGTCATCTGCACAAGTTTTCCTGTGAAAAGGCCAAGAGCCTGTTTCTCAATCCGGGCGAAGTGTGTGCCAGGGAAAAGCCAAGAATTGAGTGTGCGTTATTGGATTTGGATACTATGGAAGTGAAGTATATCTATAAAGAACAAGCTTGGAAAAGCGAAGAGGTGTGTAAGTGAAAGTCTATCTGTGTGCCATCAGCAACATCAGTAGTGGAGTCTGTGCCGAAGATTGTGGCTTTTGCACCCAAAGTACCAAATACAAAGCCGATATCCCTCGCTACAAGTACAAAGCCATCGAGACCATCGTAGAGGAGGCCAAAAAGGCAAAAGCGGCCAAGGCGATAGGCTTTTGCCTCGTGACAGCCGGTAAGGGAATAGACGACAAGATCCTCGACTTCGTCTGTCAAGCAGCCCGTGCGGTCAAAAAGGAGGTGCCGGATATTTCGCTGATTGGCTGCAACGGCACGGCGAACCTGGAGCAGCTAAGAGAGCTTAAAAAAAGCGGCATCGACAACTACAACCACAATCTCGAAACCGCCCGCAGCTACTACCCTACCATCTGCTCCACTCATAGCTGGGATGAGCGCTACCAGACATGCCTGAATGCCAAAGAGGCTGGACTCAACCTCTGCACCGGCGGGATCTTTGGTCTGGGAGAGAGCCAAGCGCAGCGCCAGGAGTTTATCGAGCAGATAGCGAGCCTGGATCCCATGAGCGTACCAGTGAACTTTTTTCACCCCAATCCCGCTTTGCCACTACCTCAAAAAGTGATGGACAAGGAGGAGGCGCTCGCTCTCATCCGACGTGTGCGTGCGGCACTACCCAAAGCCATGGTGATGGTAGCGGGCGGACGGGAGCTGGTCTTTGGCCAGGATTGGCCAAAGATTCTTGAAGCTGGAGCCAATGCCATCGTCATCGGAGACTACCTCACCACCAAAGGAGAGCGTCCCGATAAGGACTTGGAGACTCTCCAAACGTTAGGATACGAGATAGCCTCGAGTTGCCATGAGTGAGATCGGGATCATCCTCATCATCTCCCTTATCATCTTCTCCTCCCCCTTCGTCTCCAAACTCACACAGCTGCCCACCTCGGTAGTGGAGATCATCTCGGGGACCCTCTTTGGAGCTTGGGGGCTGCTCCATCATGGACCACTGTTTGAGCTGGTGGCGGAGTTTGGGTTTTTGTACCTGATGTTTTTGGCTGGCCTGGAGGTGGATCTCAAAAAGATCCTCTCCATCGAATCTCACACCCTCAAAAGTGGGCTTCTCTACATTTTATCGCTCTATCTTTTGGCCTTCGTGATCGTCAAATATATGAACTTCGATACGATGTTCGTGGCGATTTTCCCTCTTATCTCCGTAGGTCTCATCGCCGCGCTCAAAAAGGAGTACGGCAAAGAGAGCTGGCTCGATCTCTCCATCGCCATAGGAAGTCTCGGTGAGGTAGTCTCCATCGCGGTACTGACCATATTCAGTGCGGCCATGGAGTTTGGGATAGGGACCAAATTTTATCAGACCTTGACGATTCTCGTGATCTTTTTACTGCTCATTTTAGGAATATTCAAACTTTTGCAGGTGCTTTTTTGGTGGTATCCGGAGCTCAAGACCACCCTCATGCCCAAAATCGACAACGAAGAGCAAGATATCAGACTCTCCATGGCTCTATTTTTCACCTTCATCGCCATCATGCTCTATCTGCATCTTGAAGTGGCTTTCGGTGCTTTCATAGCCGGTATCTTCATCGCCACATTCTTCGAGCACAAACGCAGCCTCCCTCACAAACTCTCCGCTTTTGGATTTGGCTTTTTGGTGCCAATATTCTTCATCTACACAGGCAGCAGCTTCAAGATCTCGGCTCTTTGGATGGAGGGGATTTTGAGTGGAGCTCTGCTGATTACCGCCATCATGATCTTTATCCGTATAGTGGCCTCTTTGGTCTTTTACAAGATTTTGCCATTGGGCCATAGACTCCTCTTCGCCCTTTCACACTCCATGCCCCTGACCCTTCTGGTGGCGATCGCCACGATAGCGCTACACTCCAATGTCATCGACGAGACGGAGTATATGGCTTTTATCTTGGCCAGTATCTTGGAGGTGATCGTGGCTATGGTGCTGATCCGGATGATGATGCGTCTACAAGGCAAAAGACTTGGTAGTGGCCATTCTCTTTTTGGACGCGTAGCCGACAATCTTTGGAAACCGAGATAGCGATCCTATAAAAAGTGGCATGAGCACCTATCTGAAATTGCGTAAACAGTAGGTGCTCCAACGAGATCTTTTTGCTTGGGAAGGCTCTTTTTTTCGCAAAATCGAGCACTATCTTTTTGGGAGAATCCAAAAAGAAAGAGCGCTTGAGAGGATCTGTGGTCTTGAGCACCAGATGATCGGGATACAGTAAAAGCTTTCCAAATCCATACTCTATTTGCTTCGATGGAGCCGATGGTTTGGCCAAAGAAGAGCTGTCACTTGCCGATGAGTTGGCCAAACTGCTGCTTGCATCCGGAAGTACGAAAGGATTGACTCTGCAAAAACCCACAATCACGCAACTTACGATCAGCAACAACTTTCTCATTGATCGGGCTCCAACTCTTTTAGTTCGAAATATCTTTTTTGCAGCCTTGCATTCTCGTTTTTCAAAAATTTGATTTTTCTTTGGAGTGTCTTTTCTTGGACGTTGAGTTTGTAGAGCACCTCCACCGAATTGGTGCCAAAAAGAAGAATACCGATATAGATGGCCAATAAAACGAGCACTACAAAGAAAAATGCGTATCTTCCGATCGTGGCCAACCACCCCCTCGATGAGAGGGAGTCGATCAGCTCTTGGTGCCGTTCAGCCATTATCTACCAAAAAGCTCTTTGCCGATATATTCAGGATAGAGCAGATCTCGCTCGATCTCCAAAAGTCGGTTGTATTTGGCGGTGCGCTCACCTCGCGCAGGCGCTCCCGTCTTGATCTGACCGGTATTGAGAGCCACTGCAAAATCTGCGATGAAGGCATCTTCACTCTCGCCACTTCTATGGCTCATCACACATCGGTAATTGTTTCTTTGAGCCAGTCGCACAGTCTCCATCGTCTCGCTCACACTTCCTATCTGGTTTGGTTTGATGAGGATGGCGTTGGCTACCCCCTCTTCTATTCCCTTTCGCAAAATCTTGGCATTGGTGACGAACAGATCGTCCCCTACAAGCTGGATCTTGTCTCCCAGCTTTTGTGTGAGGATCTTCCAGCCTTGCCAATCGTCTTCGGCCATGCCATCTTCGATCGATACGATAGGAAAGCGGCTCACCAGATCGGCATAGAACTCCACCAGCTCTTCGGCACCGAGTACTTTGCCATCACCCTTGAGCTCATACTTGCCATCTTTGTAAAATTCGCTACTGGCCGCGTCCAAAGCGATATTGACCTCTTCACCCGGCTTATATCCCGCCTTTTCTATGGCTCTTAGGATATATTCGATAGGCTCTTCGTTGTTTTTGAAGTTGGGCGCGAAACCTCCCTCGTCACCGAGAGCTGTAGGATGTCCATCCTCGGCCAAAAGCTTCTTGAGGGTATGATAGATCTCACTGCTGGCTCGCAAAGCCTCTTTGTAGTCGTCAAAGCCACTTGGCAAGATCATATACTCTTGCAGATCCACATCGTTATCGGCATGGGCACCGCCGTTGATGATGTTGAGCATAGGTGTGGGCACTACTATAGCGTTGGAGCCTCCCAGATAGCGATAAAGTGGCAGATGCAAGCTTTTCGCCGCCGCACGTGCAACCGCCATGGAGACGCCAAGGACTGCGTTGGCGCCAAGCTTGGAGTAGTTTTCGGTACCGTCGAGCTCTTTCATGATCTTGTCGATCTGGGCTTGATTGTAGGGTGAGAGCCCCACTAGCTCGTCGGCTATCGCCACCTCCACATTCTCGCACGCTTTGAGCACCCCTTTGCCAAAATAGCGCTCATCCCCGTCTCTTAGCTCCAAGGCCTCCCGCTTTCCAGTACTGGCTCCGCTGGGCACTATCGCACTGGCCACCGTACCGTCACTGAGAATCACCGTGGCTTTGACGGTGGGATTGCCTCGGCTATCCAAAACCTCCTGAGCTACGATATTGTCGATATAGACCATCTATTCTCCTTCTTGTGTGATTTCTTCTTCCGGGACCATCATTACGCTATCGTTTATACCCATCGCCTGCTTGATCTCTTGTTCGATCTGCTGGGCCACTTCGGGATGCTCTTTGAGATAGGCTTTGGCGTTCTCTCGCCCTTGGCCAAGCTTGATATCTTTGTAGCTAAACCAGCTGCCACTCTTGTCCACGATATCGAGCTTCACACCATAGTCGATGAGCTCTCCCTCTTTACTGATCCCTTCACCGAACATGATATCGAATTCAGCTTGCCTAAATGGAGGCGCCACTTTGTTTTTGACCACTTTGGCCCGTACTCTGTTGCCGATCTGGCTCTCTCCTTGCTTGAGTGTAGCGATGCGGCGCACATCGATCCGTACCGAAGCGT